>NZ_JACEGK010000778.1:0-2439 GCF_056859195.1 Streptomyces sp. NH27 | reverse complement strand
CATGGAGGTCAAGTACGACCTCGACACCGAGGCCGCCGCCAAGGCCGCGAAACTCGGACTGCCGGTCGCCCGCGCCGCCACGGTGGGCGCCGATCCGCGGTTCGCCGCCGCCGTGCGCGACCTGGTGCTGGAGCGCGCCGCGACCGAGCGCGGCCTCACCCCGGCCCGCTGCGCGCTCGGGGCACTGGGCCCGAGCCACGACGTGTGCCCCGCGGGCTGCTGCCCGGCCGCCGACAGGCGGCAGCCGCCGCGGCCCGCCGCCGCAGGAACCGACTGAGGAGACCGGAACAGATGAGCACACCCGCCAACGGCCCGGCCGGCGCCGGCGAACCGCCCGCCGCCACCGGACCGACCGGTCCCGCCGCCACCGGCGAGGACGCCGAACTGCTGGGCATCGCCCTGGAAGCGGCCCGCAGGGCCGGCGCCCTGCTGCGCGACGGCCGCCCCGCCGACCTGGGCGTGGCCGCCACCAAGTCCAGCCCGATCGACGTCGTGACCGAGATGGACATCGCCGCCGAGAAACTGATCACCGCCTACATCGGGCGGCTGCGCCCCGAGGACGGCTTCCTCGGCGAGGAGGGCGCGAGCAGCGAGGGCACCAGCGGGGTGCGCTGGGTGATCGACCCGCTCGACGGCACCGTGAACTACCTCTACGGCCTGCCGTCGTGGTCGGTGAGCATCGCCGCGGAACGGGACGGCGAGACCGTCGTCGGCGTCGTGGCGGCCCCGATGCGCCGCGAGACCTACCAGGCGGTGCTCGGCGGCGGCGCCTACGTCGAGGGAGTCCGGGCACAGTGCCGCCCCGCCCCCGACTTCGAGCACGCCCTGGTCGCCACCGGTTTCAGCTACCTGCGCGAGCGCCGGGTCGCGATGGCCGAGGTGATCAAGGGGCTGCTGCCGCAGGTCCGCGACATCCGGCGCGGCGGCTCGGCGGCGATCGACCTCGCCGACGTCGGCTGCGGCCGCCTCGACGCGTACTACGAGCGCGGCCTGAACCCCTGGGACCTCGCCGCCGGGGACCTCTTCGCCCGCGAGGCCGGCGCCCTCACCGGCGGCCGCCCCGGCGACGTGCCCTCCGGCGAACTCACCCTGGCCGCGCCGCCCGGCCTCTTCGAGCCGCTCCAGCGCCGCCTGGACGAGCTGGGCGCCTGGCACGACTGACCCGGCGGCCCGAGCCGGGCCCGTCCGCGCCCGGCGGACGGGCCCGGCCCTGGCGGGTACGGACGACGCCTACGCCTTGCGTGCGGGCATGCGAACGCCCCGGCACCTTCGTGGTGGCCGGGGCGTGCGGCTTGGGGGGCCGGAGGTTCAGGCGACCTTGGGCCGTACGTCCACCCCGTGCTCCGCGGCGAGGCGGCGCAGATCGTCCAGTTCGCCCTCTTCGACATCGGCGAGGAAGTCGTCGCCGGTTTCGCGGGCCCGGCGCAGATCGGACTCCGTGCTGTGTATGCGCTGGAGGATTCCATTCGTGAACGCGTCCATTGTGCGCCCCCTCGTCGTCTCCGTTGACACGCGAGTGTCAAGACCGCTGCCCTCGCGCGGGAAGCGCGGGACAAGGCGTGGTGGGTGGGTGTAAATCCGTCCTCCCCACCCCGCCCGAGTCGGAAACCTCACCGACCCGAAGGAAATTCCGGGGCCCCCGGACGTCCCGTTCCGCGGTCGTTCGCGTACCGCCCCTCGGACCGTGGGCGCTCTCCCTTACCGCCGATTTACGGGGGTCCGGTGCAGGATGGTGGTGGATTCCCACAGCTCACGGAAGGAACAGCGCCTTGCGCGTACTGGTCGTCGAGGACGAGCAACTGCTCGCCGATGCGGTTGCCACCGGCCTGCGCCGCGAAGCCATGGCCGTCGACGTGGTCTATGACGGCGGTGCCGCCCTGGAGCGCATCGGCGTCAACGACTACGACGTGGTGGTACTCGACCGCGACCTGCCGGTGGTGCACGGTGACGAGGTGTGCCGCCAGGTGGTCGGTCTCGGCCTGCCGATGCGGGTGCTCATGCTCACCGCCGCGGGTGACGTCAGCGACCGGGTCGAGGGCCTGGAACTGGGCGCTGACGACTACCTGCCCAAGCCCTTCGCGTTCACCGAACTGACCGCCCGGGTGCGCGCGCTCGGGCGGCGTACGACGGCCGCCCTGCCGCCGGTGCTGGAGCGCTCCGGCATCCGGCTGGACCCCAACCGCCGGGAGGCGTTCCGCGACGGCAGGGAGGTCCACCTGGCGCCCAAGGAGTTCGCCGTCCTGGAGGTGCTGATGCGCAGCGAGGGCTCGGTGGTCTCCGCCGAGCAGTTGCTGGAGAAGGCGTGGGACGAGAACACGGACCCGTTCACCAACGTGGTGCGGGTCACTGTGATGACGCTGCGCCGCAAGCTCGGCGAGCCGCCGGTGATCGTCACGGTGCCCGGCTCCGGCTACCGGATCTGACCCGCCATGGCCCACC
>NZ_JACEGK010000777.1:0-2442 GCF_056859195.1 Streptomyces sp. NH27 | reverse complement strand
CCGCAGCAGCGCGCCTTCGCCGGCCCCCGCACCCGGCCCGCACCCGGCAGCCACGGGCACGACCCCCACCACCGGCTCCCGCTGCACGGGCCGGCCCTGGAACGCGCCCTGGGCACCGCCTACCCCCCCCGCCTGACCGGGCGCGTGCTGCGCCCGCTCGGCCTGGCCGAACCCACCTTCGGCCGCGCCCCCGAGGGCAGCACCGCAGCCGTCACCGCCGCGACCGGCCACCGCCCCGACGGCCGTACCCCGTTGCCGCCCACCGACATGGCCGCATTCACCCCGGCCGGCGCGATCCGCGCCACCCCCGGCGACCTGCTGCGCTACGCCGAAGCCCTCCTCTCCCCCGACGAGGCCGGCATCGCCGACGTGCCCGCGCCCCTGCGCGCCGCCCTGCGCGACGTCCAAGTCCCGCAGCTCCGGCGCGGTTCGGGCCGCCGCCACACCCACACCCTCACCTGGTACCTCCACCCGGCCCCCGGCGGCCCAATCCTCTTCCACGCCGGCGCCACCTTCGGCCACCAGTCCTTCCTCGGCTTCCACCCGGCCACCGCCACCGCAGTCATCGGCACCGCGACCCGCCACGACCGCACCTGCGCCCTGATCAACACCTGCTACACCCTCCTCCACACGCTGACCACGTCCACCCCGGGCGGCCCTGGCCGTGTGGGTGCCGAGGACTCGGGAGGTGGGCCGCCGCGCCATGCCATAGAGTCCGAATAAAAGGGATGAATACGACATAGCGCCCGGCTTCATACGTGCAGGGGTGCGGAGGGTCCGGCGATGAAGGAGAGCGAAGCGGCGAGGGTGAAGGGTGACCGCGGGGCGGACAGTACCGGGTCCCGGTCGGGGACCGAAAGCGCCGGGATCGTCACCGCGAGCGGAAGGCACATGCCCTCCCCCGAGGAACGGGCCCGGTCGGGCAAGGCGGCGCGAGCGCACTCACCGCGCTCCGCACACGCGGAGTTCACCCCGCCCCGGGATCGCACCGACCCGGTGGACACCGTCGAACGGCAGTCGGCGACCCGGCTGCCGGAGCTGGTTCCGCTCCGCTACGGCCGGATGCTCGAGTCGCCGTTCCGCTTCTACCGCGGCGCCGCCGCCATCATGGCCGAGGACCTCTCCCGTACCCCCGTGTCCGGATTCCGCACCCAACTGTGCGGCGACGCCCACCTGATGAACTTCCGGCTGCTCGCCTCCGCCGAGCGCAACCTGCTCTTCGACCTCAACGATTTCGACGAGACGCTGCCGGGCCCGTGGGAGTGGGATGTGAAACGGCTGGCCGCCAGCATGGTGATCGCCGCACGGGAGAACGGCTTCGGCGACGCGGAGCGGCGCGCGATCGTGCGCACCACCGTCAGGTCGTACCGAGAGCAGATGCGGCGCTTCGCCGGGATGCGCGACCTCGACGTCTGGTACGCCCGGGCCGACGCCGACATGCTCCGGGCGCTGGCCGCGGGCCGGTTGCGGGCGCGCGGGCGCAGGAAGCTCTCCGCGGAAATCGCCAAGGCGCGCGGCCGCGACAGCCTGCAGGCCGCCCGCAAGCTCACCGAGGTCGTCGGCGGCAGGCAGCGGATCATCTCCGACCCGCCCATGCTCTCGCGCCTCGACGACCTGATGCCCGGCGCGGACGGCGAGCGGGTCGAGGAGTTGCTGCGTGGACTCCTGACCGGCTACCAGCAGTCCCTGGAGCCCGATCGGCAGCACCTGCTGGAGCAGTTCGGGGTGGTGGACATGGCGCGCAAGGTGGTCGGCGTCGGCAGTGTCGGCACCCGCTGCTGGATCATGCTCCTGCTCGGCCGCGACAGCGGCGACCCTTTGTTCCTCCAGGCCAAGGAGGCGTCCGTGTCCGTGCTCGCGCCCTACGCGGGCGCGAGCCGGTACGGCATCCAGGGCAAACGGGTCGTGGCCGGCCAGCGGCTCATGCAGTCGGCGGGCGACATCTTCCTCGGCTGGGAGCGGGCACAGGGTATGGACGGGGTCCAACGCGACTTCTATGTGCGCCAGTTGCGCGACTGGAAGGGCGTCGTCGACCCCTCCCAGATGGTGCCCCGCGGCATGCGCGCCTTCGGAGAGCTGTGCGGGGCCACTCTTGCCCGCGCCCATGCCCGGTCCGGCGACCGGATCGCGATCTCCGCGTATCTCGGGCGCGGTGACGTCTTCGACCGTGCGATCTCCACGTTCGCGGAAGCGTACGCCGACCAGAACGAACGGGACCACGCCGCGCTGGCGAAAGCCGCCAGGTCCGGCCGGGTCAAAGCCGCGCAGGAGTAGCAGGAGTAGCAGGAAGTAGGGGGAGCTCGCCGGTCCGGTACCCGGTGTGCCCGGCTCAGGACGTTGGAGGGACCTGCCGGAGACGCGAAGTGCCCGCTCCGGGGCGGGCCGCGGTCGGTGGGACCCGGATACCGGTCGGTCGGCCGGGTAGCACGGGTACCCCTGGGG
>NZ_JACEGK010000776.1:0-2446 GCF_056859195.1 Streptomyces sp. NH27 | reverse complement strand
GGCCGGCACGGCGGCGGAGGGGGCGTCGCCCACGGAATCGCCCACGGGAGCCCTGGAAGGCGCCGACGGCGCCGCCTGCGCCATGTGCGCGGCCCGCGCCGACAGCACGGCCTCGCGGTCGAGGGCGGCGTCGAGCGCGGCGGTCCTGTCGCGGTCGGAGCGCCACCACTCCATGAAGACAAGCAGGAGGAACGGCAGGCCGACGAGTTCGGCCAGCGCGAGCATGAGCCCGCCGCCGAGCATCTGGTCGCGCTTGACGGAGGGCCCCCAGTCGCGGGTGTGCGTGTGGTACCAGTGCCCCGCGACGAGGGTGCCGCTGGTCATCACGACGATGCCGGGCACGGAGTCGAAGAGCCCGTCGAGGAAGACCAGCACCGCGCGTACCGGGTGGTTGCACCAGCGCGGCAGGAGTTCCTGGCGGCTGAGCATGGGCAGCACGAACAGGCAACCGGTGAGCAGCAGTTGAAGGTGCATCAGCTGCCGCACGGAGTCCTGGGCGAGCGCGTGCGCGAAGTACGGCGTGAAGTAGATGGTCAGTTCGGAGACGAGCACCAGGACCGAGCTGATCAGCGGGTAGGTGAGCACGCGCACCGGGCGGGAGGAGAACGCGCGGCGCAGCCGGCTGCCGGGGGCGGCGAGACCGAGCGGGTCGCCGAGCGCGAGGCCGAGCGGGGCGAACAGGTCGAGCAGGATGTTCTGCACGGCCGCGGGCCAGAAGAGCACCCGGTTGTAGACGGCGAGCGCGGACATGGTCGCGAACACCAGGGTGCCGAGGCCGAAGACGTAGAAGATCGCGACCCGCCACAGCGGCCAGCGGTCACCGGCCGCGAGTCTGCGCCGGACGCCGTATCCGTACGCCGCGCCGAGCAGGAGCACCGCGGCCAGGGCGACGCCGTCGAACTGCCAGGTGCCGAGGAAGCGGCTCCCCGTCAGCTCGGGCAGTGCCTGGAAGCCTGGCGTGGCTGCCGTGGTCGCCACATCTGTGCCTTTCGCGTGGGTCCTGGGCCGACGGAGCCACGCTAGTCCCCGGACCGGGCCGCCCGTACGCAGGGGGGCGGCTCGGGGCCGGGGTGTCGTCGAACGCCGTGGGTCGCCCGGACGTCCGTCGGACGTCCGTCACGCGTGCGTCGGACGTCTGTACGGCGCCGCCCCGGCTACCGCGTGACCCGGTGGGCGCCGGACGGCGCGGAGGGTCCGCCCTGGTCGGAGGCGTCCTCGGCGGCGTTCTCCGCGGCGTTCTCGCCGGGGTGCTCCCCCGCCGTCCAGATCCCGGCCTCGCGGAGGTGGGAGCCGATCGGGTCGGGCCCGAGGGCCGAACGGACCGGCTGCGAAAGCCCGATGGATGTGCGAGCCCGCCCCTCAGTACGCGCGGCCCGCCCTCACATTCCGTACGCCGGGCGGGCCGCCGCCAACCTGCGCAGCACCTGCGCCACCACCTGGCTGCCCGGCGGCACCAGCGCGGGTTCGTACGTCCACGCGTGGCCCACCCACGGGTCGGCGAGGTGGTCGCTGGGCAGCGGGGTGAGCCGCAGCATCGAGCGCCACAGCGGGTCGAGCACGGGCCCGTATGCCGAGGCGTCGTCGCGGTCGGCGACGAGCAGCAGATGGACGCCCGCGGCGGGCCCCTCGTCGGCGAGATACCGCAGCTGGTTGACGGCGCGGTCGTCGAAGCCGTACGGGAACTCGTTGACGATCAGCAGCTGTTCGGCCTGGTCGAAGCCGGGCGGCAGGGAGTCGGCGGCGCCGCCGCGCATGGCCATCTGGAGCAGGTCGACCCGCGCGGTGAGGCGGCCGAGCACCTCGCTGACGCCCGCGGCGCCCGCGGCCGGCGGCGGCAGCACCAGCGCACCGCCCGAGTACAGCGGGGCGAGCGCGGTGGCGGCCGAGCCGGCCGGGTCCAGCGCGTGCATGGCGAAGCCGCCCGCCGGGTGGCAGGCGAGCAGCCGGGCGGCGATCGCGACGGCGACCTGCATCGCGATGCCGCGGTCGTCGGCGCTGTCGATCCACAGGCCGCGCTCCAGCGGCAACCGGACCAGCAGCGGGATGCACAGCTCGGGCGCCTCGGGCACGGTGAGGCCGCCGAGCCGGACGGCGAGCGCCGGCTGCTCGGGCACGTCGTACGCGTGCCAGGCCGGGTTCTCCCAGCCGGCGAACGCGGGCGGCAGCGCGGGCTCGACCACCTCCGACTCGGTGGTGAGCTGGGCGAGGTCGCGGTCGAGCACGGCCCTGGCCTGGTCGACCAGCGCGACCTGCTTCATCATCGCCTGGTCCCGAGCCGCCTCGGCCTGCGGTCCGCCGCGGGTGCGAGGGTCGGCGAGCAGCGCGTCCATCTCCTGGTCGTAACGCGACTGCGCGAAGTCCTCGGCGCTGCGGTACGCGGCGACGGTACGGGCCAGGTCCTCGAACAGGCCCCAGATCTGGTTGTGCAGCCGCTCCTCCATCGTCC
>NZ_JACEGK010000775.1:0-2463 GCF_056859195.1 Streptomyces sp. NH27 | reverse complement strand
CCCCCCACCCGTCCCCCCGGCCCGGCGCCGCGGAACTGCACCCCACGGAGGCGTGACCGACATGGTGTCACCGTACGAGGAGATCGCCGCGACCCGGCCGCGCATCCGCCGGGACGTGCTCTACACGCAGACGCCGACCGGAGTCCACTTCCACAACGCACGCGGCGGTTTCAGCGTTGTGATGCCGTCGGCCTACCGCTTCGCGTCCCTGATCGTGCCGCACCTGACCGGCGACAACACGGTGGCCGCGCTGTGCGGGGGCCTCGGCGACAAGCAGCGCGACATGGTGGCGCAACTCGTCGGCACACTCTACGCGCGTGGCTTCGCCAGGGACGCGGTCCCGCCCGCCGCCGACGCGCCCGCGCCCGACGAGGCCGTGGCGCGGCGGTTCGCCGCGCAGATCGCCTACGTCGACCACTACGCGGATGACGCGGCGGCCCGGTTCCTGCGCTTCCGGCACACCCGGGTGGCCGTGCTCGGCGACGACGCGCTCGCGCACTGGGCGGCGCTGTCCCTGGTCCGCAACGGCTGTGCGCGCGTGGCCGTCACGTCCGGCGTCACGTCCGCTGCCATGTCCGGTGGCGGTCCCGCCGTTGTCTCCGCCGTCCCCTCGGTGTCCGTGGAGGCCGCGGCGCTGCGGGACGAGGGCTGTCCGGTCGCGCTCGACGTACTCGAATCCGGCCGCGTGCCGGGCGAGTTCGGCTGGGCCGACCTCGACGGCTACGACCTCGTGCTGGTCACCGGCGACCATGGCCCGCGGCAGGTCGCCGCGCTGTCCGAGGGCCGCCCGGCCGGGAAGAAGGTGCTGCCCGCCTGGACGTTCGGCCGGTCGGCGGTGGTGGGGCCGCTGCTCACGGACGGGCCCGACGCGTCGGGTGCGTCGGGCGGTTCCGACGGTTCCGACGGTTCGGGCAGGTCCGGCGGGTCCGCCGCGCCGGCCGGCTGCTGGACCTGTGCGGCGCTGCGGCTCGGCGCCAACGGGGACCCGGCCGCCGCCGCCGACCTGTGGAGCGGGCTGGCCCCCGGCGGCCCGCGCGACCAGCCCGGCGCGGCCTCGCTGAGCGGTCCGCTCGCCGCCATGCTCGGCAACCTCCTCGGCTACGAGGTCTTCCGGCTCACCACGGGCGCGTTGCCCGCGGAGACCGAGGGCCGGCTGATCATCCAGGACACCGACTCCCTCGACACCGTCACCGAACCCCTTCTCCCGCACCCGCGCTGCCCCGCCTGTGCCCCGCTCGCGGCACCGGCCGTGGCGGTCACCGACCTGGAGCAACTCGACCCGACCGGCGACGCCGTACCGGCCGGGGAGTTCGGCGAGCGCGAGCTGTCCGCCGCGGTGGGGGACGCCGACGCCGGGCAGGCCGCGCTCGCCGAGCTCACCGACCGGGCCGCGCTCGTCCAGCCCACCGCGGGCGTCTTCCAGGCGTACGCGGACGAGACGTGGGCGCAGACCCCGCTCAAGGCCGCCACGGTACGGCTCGGCCTCGGCCACGGTGTACGGCGGGAGATCAGCGCGTTCGACGTCCACCACGTCGCCGGGGCCCGGCTGCGCGCGCTGCACCGGGCCGCCGAGGTCTACGCCGAACACGTTGTACCGATACCGGAACCGCTCACCGGCGCCGCGCTCGACGCGGCCCGGGAGAAGTGGCAGGCGGCCGACCCGGCTGCCCTCGCCACCGCGGCCGGGCTCGGGTTCGGCGCCGAGGCGGTCACCACGTGGTGCACGGCCAGCTCGCTGCTCGGCGGTGGCACCGTGCTCGTACCAGCCGCCGCGGTACGCCCGTTCGGCCCGTACAACCGGGACCGGCTGGTCGAGCCGACCTCCGCGGGCACCGGCGCCGGCCGCACCCCGGCCGAGGCCGCCGCCCGCGGCGTGCTCACCGCGCTCGGCCACGCCGCCCTACGTGCCGCACTGCACCGGACGACCGAGGTCCGCGCGATCGACCCGGCCGCACTGGCGGCACGGGTCGGCCCGGAGGACGGCGCCGACGCCGAACTCACCTTCCTGCTGCGGTCGGCCGCCAACCTCGGCGCCGACCTCGGCGCCGGGCTCGACCTCCTCGACCTCGGCGCGCCGGACACCCGGCCCGCCCCCACCGTGCTCGCCCGCGCGGGCGGGAGTTGGGCGCTGGGCACCGCACTGTGCTGGCGCGACGCGGCACTCGAAGCCCTCCGCGACCTGCTCGGCGCCCTCCAACTGGCCTCCGACGGGGCCGAATCGGGCGACCCGGCCGATGCCGGCGACCGTCCCGGCTCCGGCGATCGCATCGGCTCCGTCCGCGTCGACACCGGCGATCCGGTCATGAAGGACCTCGCACCTGCCACCATCGCGGCCGCGCGGGACACCCGGCCCGTGCCGCTCGCCGAGCGGACCGACTGGGCCACCGTCGCCGCCCGGCGGCGCGCGGCCGGGCCGGCCCTGCGGGCCGTGCCCGTGCCTGCGCCCCGGGCGTTCGCGACGAC
>NZ_JACEGK010000774.1:0-2464 GCF_056859195.1 Streptomyces sp. NH27 | reverse complement strand
GCATCCGTGTGGTCACGGATGCCGCCCTCAACTCACCGGATGGTGACGGACGTTCAGTCGTCCTCGCGCTCCGGGTGCGCCGGGGCGCGGAACGGGGAGTCGAGGAAGGACGACGGCTCGGCCGACCCGGCGTCGCCGGTCACCTTGTCCTCGTCGCCCTCGGAACCCTTGACGTCCTCGGTGTCCTCGGTGTCCTCGTCGCTCTTGACGTCTTCGGTGTCCTCGGAGGCGTCGGCCGCCTTCACGTCGGTCTTCGCGTCGGCCCTCCCGTCGGAGGAGGCATCCGCGTCGCCACGGTCCTCGTCCTCGTCCTCGGCATAGGCATCGTCGGACTCGTCATCCGAGTCGTCCACGTCATCCGAGTCGTCCACGTCGTCCACGTCGTCCGCCGTGTCGGCGTCCTCGTCGTCGACCACGACCTCGTCGGTCAGGCCGTCGTCGATCACCTCGACCACCACGTCGGCGCCCGCGGGCGCGTCCGTGCCGGCATCCGTGTCCGTCACATCGACGTTCTCGTCACCGTCCTCGGCCTCGTCACCCTCGAAGGCGTCCACGAACGCGACGCCGTCGAGCTGGGCGAGCCGGTCGGAGGCGTCGGTCGTCCCGTTGTGATCGGCCTCCACCGCCTTCGCGAACCACTCGCGGGCCTCGTTCTCCCGGCCGACCGCGAGCAGCGCGTCCGCGTAGGCGTAGCGCAGCCGCGCCGTCCACGGGTGGATGGCGCTGGCCGCCAGCTCCGAGCTCTGGAGGGTGACCACCGCGGCCTCGGCCTGGCCGAGGTCCTGCCGGGCGCCGGCCGCGACCAGCCGCATCTCGACCTGCCCGGCCTTGTCCAGCTTGTGCACCTCGGGCGCACCGGCCATCTCCAACGCCCGCTCGGGCCGCCCGAGCCCGCGCTCGCAGTCGGCCATCACCGGCCACAGGTCCACCGTGCCGGTCATCCGCCGGGTGGTACGGAACTCCGCCAGCGCCTCCGAGTACCGCTCGGTGGCGTACGACGCGAAGCCGGCCGCCTCCCGCACCGCCGCGACGCGCGAGGCGAGCCGCAGCGCGACACGAGAGTACGCGTACGCCTGCTCCGCGTCCTCGTCGAGGAGCCGCGCGACCATCACCAGGTTGCGTGCCACGTCCTCCGCGAGCGTCTTGGGCAGGCTCATCAGCTCCTGCCGCACGCTCGGGTCGATCTCCTGGCCGGTCACCTCGTCCGGGATCGGCAGCCGCCGGATCGGCTCGCGGTCGTCCCTGCGCTCGTCCCGGCCGCCGCGGCTCTCGAACCTGCCCCGACCCTGCACCGCCGGACGGCGGCCACGGTCCCGGTCGTCGTCGCGCCGCGGGCCGCGGGGACGGTCGTCCCTACGGTCATCACGCGGCCGGTCGTCACGCGGACGGTCGTCACGGCGGAAACCACCGCGGGCGTCATCACGACGCGGACCACGGGGACGGTCGTCCCTACGGTCATCACGCGGGCGATCGTCACGACGGAACCCGCCACCGCCGCCCGGGCGGTCGTCCCTGCGATCGTCGCGGGGACGGTCGTACCGGGGACGGTCATCGCGGGGGCGGTCATCGCGCGGCCGGTCGTAGCGCGGACGGTCATCACGGGGACGGTCATCACGGCGGAAACCACCGCCACCGCCACCACCCGGACGGTCATCACGACGGAACCCACCACGGTCATCGTCACGACGCGGACCACGGGGACGGTCGTCCCTACGGTCATCACGCGGACGGTCATCACGCGGCCGGTCGTGACGGGGACGCTCGTCGCGACGGACACCACCGCCACCGCCCTGACGGTCGTCACGGGGTCGGTCGTAGCGCGGCCGGTCGGACCGGTCATCGCGACGGTTGCCGGCGCCACCGCGGTGGTCATCACGGCGCGGGCCACCGGGACGGTCGTCACGCCGATCCTCGCGGCGGTGATCGCCGCGCTCGGGCCTGTCTTCGGGCGAGTTGGACATCGACGTGACTCCTGTCGGATCGTACTGCTGTAGTTCAAGTCTCCCGTAGCGGCCGGGAGGACGCGCTTCGAGCACAACAAAAAGGACCCTTGGTCCCAGCGCTCAGGCCAGGACCAAGGGTCCAGAAAGATTGTTCGGCGGTGTCCTACTCTCCCACAGGGTCCCCCCTGCAGTACCATCGGCGCTGAAAGGCTTAGCTTCCGGGTTCGGAATGTAACCGGGCGTTTCCCTAACGCTATGACCACCGAAACACTATCGGGTCATCCCGCATACACGGGATTTCGACAGAGTCCGAGCGAACAAGCACACTTTTCAGTTGAGTGTTCACCGGATGCGACTGTTCGCAACCCGGGAACCAAACAGTGGACGCGAGCATACATGGACAAGCCCTCGGCCTATTAGTACCGGTCAGCTCCACCCCTCACGAGGCTTCCACATCCGGCCTATCAACCCAGTCGTCTACTGGGAGCCTTACCCCATCAAGTGGGTGGGAGCCCTCATCT
>NZ_JACEGK010000773.1:0-2481 GCF_056859195.1 Streptomyces sp. NH27 | reverse complement strand
GTCCAGCTTCAGCCCGGTGGTGAGCAGCAGTTCCCCGCCCTCCAGATACGGCGCCGGGTCCTCCAGCTCGCTGGTGTGCACCCAGCGCACCTCGGCGCCCAGCCGGCCGCCCGAGGCGAGCACGGTGAGCTTGAGCGACGTGTGATGCGCGAGCGACGCTAGCGTGAGAGGCATGCCTACCTGGTGCCGTTCGGAGACGGAGATCTGCCGACCGGTCGCCGACACCCTGGATTCTCCCGCACCGTACCGCAACCCCTCACGTTCGCAGGTCGACCAGCACCGGCGGCGCGTGCTCCCCCGCGGTCGTCGTCAACGACACCACCGCGTGTCCCACGGGCACCTGCTGGGCCAGATCCGACGCCGACCACCGCTCCCGCTCCACCTCGCGCACGGTGACCGACTCGGTGGTGACGACCTCCCCGGTGAACAGCCGCCGCACGCCGCGGCTCAGCCGCCTGGGCAGCCCGCCGGACTGGTCGGGGGTCCGGGTGATGTCGCGGGTCTGGACCCGCATGGTGCCCCACGTCTCGGAGAAGAACCGGCCGTCGCGGGGCGAGACCCCGGCGAACACCATCCGGCAGCCCACCGCGCCGACCACGGCGCCGCGCAGCCCCTCCGGCAGCGCGTCCAGCGAGCGCAGCCCGAACAGCGCGCCCGCGTTGAGGCCGCGCAGCGACGGCAGCGCGCGCAGCGTTCCTTCCGACAGCGCGTGGGCGGCGTCGTCGACCACGACGCAGGCGAACAGCGAGCGGTCCCGGCGCGCGGCGACCGCGGCGGTGAACTGGGCGAGGAGCAGCCGGACCAGTATCCGGGACGCCTCGGCGTGGCCGCGTTCGGGCAATTCCACCCGGACCCGCAGCGCATAGCCCAGCGGGTGGTCCGGCGCGTGCATCGCGAACGGCCGGCGCCGCCCCGACGTGTCGAAGAACCCGGCGAACGCGGGCCGGTCGAGCACCCCGATGCGGTCCGCGAGTTCGGCGCCGATGTCGCCGGACCGGGCACTTTGCCGCTCCCGCGCGTCGAGTTCGCGCACCAGGCCCGGCTTGCCCACCGCGTCGACCGCCTCGCGCAGCGCCGCGAACGCGTGCGGCAGGCCCTCCAGCAGTTCGCGCAGCACGGGCACGGACGGGAACCGGCCGTGCGCGGCGGCGTACGGGGCGAGCAGCTGGCCGAGCGCCGTGGCAGCCCGGCGCTGCTCGTTCTCCGGCCCGTCGATCAGCGCCTCGGCGAGCAGCGCGGCCGCCACGTCGGGATCGGTGCTGCCGCCGTACAGGTCGAGGTCGTCCCGCGAGGCGGGGTCGGCCAGCGAGATCACCATGTCGTACGCCTCGGCCGGGCCGAGGTCGACATCGGCGCCCGCGATCGCCACCACCGCGGCCTTGCCGGCGAGCGCCTGAAGGCACAGCGACTCGACCACCGGGCGCATCAGCAGCCGGCTCTTGCCGGCGCCGGGCGGCCCGACGGCCAGCAGCCCGGTGCCGAGCACGCCCGGGTCGAGGGCGACGCCCGCGCCGCGGTACTGGTAGCCGTTGCGCTTGTCCTCCACGCCCCGGCCGATCCGCACCTGGCTGCCGAGCAGGTCGTGGTCGGCGGTCCGCCGCGGCACGTCCCGGTTACCGGACGGGTGCACCATCGCCGCCCCGCCGAGTTGCAGCACCCCGTCGGCGAACTCCTGCGCGCCCTCGCGCCGTCCGTGCACCAGCTGCCACGACTGCCGCACCCGCACGCAGTCCACGTCGTTCATCCGCCCGGTCCGCACCTCCTGCGCCAGCCGGTCGGCCACCGAGCCGTACCCGGCCTGCCGCAGCTCGGACCACTCGGCGGGCGCGGGGAGCGCCACGGGGTCGGCGGGTCCCTGCTTCGGTACGGCCCCGGGGCCGTACGGCTGCTGCCCGTTCGCGGCGGAACGCCCCCGCAGCAGCTCGGCCCAGCGCCCGTACTTGGCGGCGACCACTGCCACGAGCAGCGCGACGATCGCGTCGACCTCGTACTCCACCCGCAGGGCCGCCTGCGTGCCGTGCTGGAAGGACGACGGCGGGTAGAACGGCAGTATCAGCGACATCAGTGGCAGGAACTTCTTGTCGCTGAGCACCCAGACACACACGCCGATCACCGCGGCCGCCACCGCTCTGGCGCGCGGTTCGTGCAGGTAGCGCCTGCCCACCTCCCGCCAGCTGCCGATCCGTGCGAAGTAGTGGGTGATCAGCGCCAGCCAGAGGCACTCGTACACCGCTGCGGCGAACTGGCCCGGCCGCGAGGGACGGCTGCCGTGCCACCACGTATCCGGGGTGAGCATGGTCAGCGGGCGCTTCCAGAGCGGGACGTAGCCGTTCTTCATCAGCGACCACAGCAGGAACCCGCACACCAGCGCCAGCACCGCTCCCCCGATCAGCCGCCGATCGGTCATCCGATCGGGGTCGTCCGGCGGCCGGGGTACGTGCCCGTTGGCATAGATGCCGGGCGCGTCGGACACGCGCGGGG
>NZ_JACEGK010000772.1:0-2487 GCF_056859195.1 Streptomyces sp. NH27 | reverse complement strand
GGACGAAGCGGAGGGATGTGCGGGCGGATACGGCACGGGTGCGGCACGGGTGCGCGGCGGCGGTGGCCGGGCACGGGCCGCCCGGCAGGTGGGAGTCACTGCCGGGCGGCCCCGAACGGTTCGGCGCTAGCGCCGTGACCGGACCTGACCTGTCCTGACCGGGGTCAGCTGCCGACCTGGTCCTTGACGAGGGCCTCGACCTTGGACCACGCCGAGGACTTGGAGGTGCCGCGCTGCTCCATGTCGAGCAGCCCGTTCTGGGTGATGATGTCCTTCACGGTGCCGTCGTTCGGGCCGATCGGGGCGGGCTGGATGTTGTGCGCGGTGGTCGCGAAGATCTTGCCGACCGGGGTGCCGGGGAAGTAGTCGTTGGTGGTGCTCTCCACCGCGGGGTCGTCCAGGCCGGCCTTCGTCGACGGGATGTTGCCGAACTTCTGGAAGACCTTGACCTGCTGCGCCGGGGCGGTCAGCCACTGCGCCAGCGCCTCGGCCTCGGCCACGTGCTTACCGGACTTCGGGATGCCGAGGAACGAGCCGCCCCAGTTGCCGGCCTGCGGCGGCTGGGCGATGTCCCAGTTGCCCTTGTTGGCGGGACCGGAGTTCGACGCGACCTGGCCGATCATCCAGCTCGGGCAGGCGACGGTGGCGAACTTGTCGGTCTTGAACGCCGCGCTCCAGGTGTTGTTCTGGTCGAACTGCTGGAGCTTGGCGGTCAGGCCGTCCTGTACCGCCTCGGCGGACAGGTTCCACGCGGTCTGCACACCGGGGCTGGAGGCGTAGATCAGCTTCCCGCTCTGGTCGGAGTACTGCGTGGACTGGCTGGACAGCACCGCGTTGAACAGGCCGCCGGCGGAGTCGGTGAAGGCCACGCCCTTGGGCGACTTGGCCTTGAACTGCTTGCCGACGTCCACGAACTTCTGCCAGTCGCCGGCCCACAGCGCCGCGACCGCGTCCCGGTCGCTGGGCAGCCTGGCCGCCTTGAACATGTCCTTGCGGTAGCAGATCGCGGTGGGGCCGACGTCCGTGCCGACACCTATGATCCTGCCGTCGGAGGTGGTGGCCTCCTTCTCCTTGTAGTCCAGCCAGTCAGCGGCGTTGAAGCCCTTGACCGTCTTGAAGTCCACGAACTTGTTCGCGAACTGCGGCTGGACCGCGTTCGCCACGAAGCCGATCTCGATCGCCTGGATGTCGTCCAGGCCGCTGTTCTGGTTCAGGTGCAGCTTCAGCGCGTTCCAGTACTGGCCGCTGTCGGAGACGTTGTCTTCCTTGATCGTGATGTTCGGGTGCAGCTTGTGGTACTCGGCGAAGAGCTTCGCGCCCGTCTTGTCGTCGTAGCCGAACGAGCCGTAGTCACCGATGCGCAGGGTGATCTTTTCGTTGGACGAGCTCCCCTTGCTGTCGTCCTTGCTGTTGCTGCCGCAACCGGTGATCAGGGTCGCGCAGGCTGCGAGACCCGCGACCGCGATGACGGCGGTCCTGCGGGTTCTGCCGGAAGTGCGCATTCCACTCTCCTTGTCAGGGTGGGTCGTGCGATGCGGTGGTGCGTGCGATGCGGTGGAGCCGTCCCCGGGTGATCGTGAAAGCAATGTGTGGGAGCGCTCCCACTAGGCTTGCCGGAACACTCACGCCTGGGAGGGGTCAGTGTCAAGATGTGAAGTCGATTTCGTTGCCGGAACGTGTCCGGGGCGGACAGATGGTCACTTCTTGAACGGATGGCTCCATCGGGCATCGCCGGAGGCCGGCGTGGGTGCTTGTATCGTGGGAGCGCTCTCATGCGCTGCGCCTCAGCGGATGGAGCTCGCGCTGACGATCTGATCCGCCGCCTTTCGTGCACCAGGTCGTAAGGTGGCGCGCAAATGAGTACAGGAGGCTCCAGTGGCCATGAACGGGCGGCACAGCGGACGGCCCACCCTTGAGGAGGTTGCCGTGCGCGCGGGGGTGGGGCGCGGCACCGTCTCCCGGGTGATCAACGGGTCGCCGAGGGTCAGTGATCGGGCGAAGGCGGCGGTGGAGGCGGCGATCGCCGAGCTCGGGTATGTGCCGAACCGGGCGGCCCGGGCGCTGGCCGGAAACCGTACGGACGCGATCGCGCTGGTCATTCCCGAGCCGGAGACGCGGTTGTTCGCGGAGCCGTACTTCTCGGACATCATCCGTGGGATCGGGGCGGAACTGGCCGACACGGACATGCAGTTGCTGCTGACGTTGATTCGGACGCCGAAGGAGCGGGCGCGCTTCGCGCAGTATCTCGCGGCGCATCGGGTGGACGGGGTGCTGCTGGTTTCCGTGCACGAGGATGATCCGCTGCCGGATCTGCTGGAGCAACTCGACATGCCTGCCGTGCTCAACGGGCGGCGGTCGGATCTGGAGTCGGTGTCGTATGTGGACGCCGACAATGTGGGTGGGGCGCGGGCGGCTGTCGCGCATCTCATCGAGCGGGGGCGGCGGCGGGTGGCGACGATTACCGGGCCGCTGGACATGTATGTGGCG
>NZ_JACEGK010000771.1:0-2489 GCF_056859195.1 Streptomyces sp. NH27 | reverse complement strand
GCACGCCGCCGGCGCCCCCGCGTTCGGCGCCCCGCCGCCGGGCGGACCCGAGGACGCGTACATCGGCGCCGCGCCGATGCGCAACGCGACCGGCCCCGACTGGCCGAGCTGGTACGCCGAGCACCGCGTGCTGCCCTACCTCCAACTCGCCGTCGACAACGGCACGCTGCGGCCCGCCGAGGCGGCCGTCGTGGAACGCGTCTGCGACCAACTGCCCGACCTCGCCGGCCCCGCCGAGCCGCCCGCCCGCCTGCACGGCGACCTCTGGAGCGGCAACGTCCTGTGGGGCGCCGACGGCGACACCTGGCTGATCGACCCCGCCGCGCACGGCGGCCACCGCGAGACCGACCTGGCGATGCTGCAACTCTTCGGCTGCCCGCACCTGGAACGCGTGCTCGACGCCTACCACGAGGCCGCGCCGCTCGCGCCGGGCCGGCGCTCCCGCGTCCCCCTCCACCAGCTCTTCCCGCTCCTCGTCCACACGGTGCTCTTCGGCCGCGGCTACGGCGAACAGGCCCTGGCGGCGGCCCGGTCGGCGCTGTCCGGGTGAGTGGTCGGGGCTTCGCGGTCGGTGTGAGCTGCCGGGCGGAAGAGGGCGGCCGCCCGTGCGCGGTCATGCGGCGGCCGGAAAACCGTTTGATCCGCTGGTCTACGGTTCCTGTATGACGACACTTCGACTGGCGGAGATCACCGTCGCGAACTTCGAGACCGCGATCGGTCTCAAGGTGCGCCCCGACCAGGAGCACCTGGTCACACCGGTGGTCAACTCCCTTGCCGAGGCGTATCTGCATCCCGGGATCGCCTGGCCGCGCCTGATCCTCGACGGGGACCGGCCGGTCGGCTTCCTGATGGCCTTCTTCGACATCGACTTCGAGGCCGACGACAAGGGCGTCGACATCCGCTCGGGCCTGTGGCGGCTCAACATCGCGGCCGAGGAACAGGGGCGGGGCTACGGGCGGTTCGCGGTCGAGTCCGTGGCCGCCGAGATCCGCCGCCGCGGCGGCACCCGGCTGACCACTACCTGGCACGCGGGCGCCGACGGTCCCGAGAGCTTCTACCTGAAGCTCGGGTTCCGGCCGACGGGGGAGATGTCCGGGGAACAGCCGGTCGGGGAGCTGGAGTTGGCGCCGGATGAGAACGAGGTACGGCCGGACCCGGGCGCCGCACAGCCCTCCGCGCAGCCCTCCGCGCGGCCCGCCCGGTAACCGCCGTTGCCTGACGTGGCGTCAGGAAATCTTCGGAAGACGGGCCTACGACTCAGGGAGCTTGCCTCGCTGGGTGATGATCCGCATCCACCCCTCCAAGGTCGCGACGAACTCGCCGAGATCGGAAGTGGTGTGGGAAGCCCGCACATCATCCCACCCGGGGTCGAGGACGACGACACGGAAGCCGCAGCCGCTGTACCAGCCGGCGTCTACGTTGATCTCCCGAGCCCGCAGCCCGCCCTCCTCCGCCACGTCCTGCTCGGTCAGCCACGGCGGTCGTACGGTTCGCGCCCAGTACAGGTCCTCGGAGTCGTTGGCCTCGACCCTTCCGTCCGGCAGCCGCCGTACCGACAGTCCGTTGTGGATGACGTGCCAACCGGCCGGCACCCGCAACGGGAGCAGCGCCCAGTCCTCGGAAATGCCCACGGCCGGCGGGGAATCGGGCGGCAGCTGAAAGATCGGTATCGGGTTCATGCGCGGACAGCATAGCGAGCTTGTGGGCACCAGGCACCGTTCGAGTTCCGAGCGGGGCGAACGCTCGTCCGGGATCGAAAGCAGGCACTCACGGTGGAACGGTCAGTTGTCGGCCGGTCCGTGCTCGTCGCGGTCGAACGCGGCCGCCGCCCGCGCGATCAGCTCGCGTGCCTCCGGCCCGTAGACCGCTGACCGCCGCAGCAGGCCGAACGCCTTGCGGAACACCGGGAGTCGCGCCGGATCGGTGATGGTCTCGGCGCCCCGGAAACCCTCGACCTCCGCGTGGCGGTCGTCGAAGAGGGAGAAGCCGTCACCCGGGTAGATATGGCGGTGGGCGCGGGCCGGGATGATCCCGAGCGTGAGCCCGGGGAGCTCGGTCGCTTCCGCCAGGCGCGTCAACTGCTCGCGCATCACGCCGGGTCCGCCGATGTTCGTCAGCAGCGCCTGCTCGCCGAGCAGGACATGGAAGGTGCGGCCGTCGCGGCCGATGTACGCCGCGCGGGCGGTCCGTGCGGCGACGCCGGCCTCGATGTCGTCGGGGATCTCGTGGAAGTCGACGACCAGCCGCAGCATGGCGGCGGCGTAGGCGGGGGTCTGGAGGTTCCCCCAGACAACATCGGGGGAGTAGCCGACGTAGTCGCGGGTGTTCCTGACCAGGTCGAGGAAGCTCTCCTGCACGGGGCCGGTGCCTCGTTGGAGCATGCTGTCCCAAGGGCCGTCCCGGTGCTCTGCGTATTCCGCGCGCTCTGGGCTGTCCGGGCTGTCCGGGCCGTCCGAGTCGTTCGAGTTGTTCGCCGAAGAGGTCTGCAT
>NZ_JACEGK010000770.1:0-2491 GCF_056859195.1 Streptomyces sp. NH27 | reverse complement strand
CCCCTAATGTGTGGGTTTGTCGGCCTACGCGGAGTTGGGGAAGGGGCTACATGGAGCGCACGGTTGTTCGGTGTGCGGAGGGACATGTGTTCAGTACGGCGTCGTTTCCGATGCAGCATCTGGGAGCTGAGCGGTTGGGGCCCGGGCGGCTGTTGAGGTGTCCGAAGTGCGCGCGGCTGCGGCATGCGGTGCCGGTGGACGAGGTGCACGGGGGCACGGGGAAGTGAGCGGGAAGTAGGGCGACGCGTTCCGGCGTGCTGTGCCGCGGGGCGCCGTGGCGGTGCCGTGGGGTGCGGGGCGCCGGGACGTGTGATCGGTTCGGCTAGTCTCGGGGGGTGCTTCTCTCAGACAAGGACATCCGGGCCGAGATCGACAACGGGCGGGTGCGGGTGGACCCGTTCGACGCGGCGATGGTGCAGCCGTCGAGTATCGACGTGCGGCTGGACCGGTTCTTCCGGGTGTTCGAGAACCACCGGTACCCGCACATCGACCCGGCGGTGGAGCAGCCGGATCTGACCCGGCTGGTGGAGCCGGAGGGCGACGACGCGTTCGTCCTGCACCCGGGGGAGTTCGTGCTCGCCTCGACGTACGAGGTGATCTCGCTCCCCGACAACATCGCGTCGCGGCTGGAGGGGAAGTCGAGCCTCGGGCGGCTGGGGCTGCTGACGCACTCGACGGCCGGCTTCATCGACCCCGGGTTCTCCGGGCATGTGACGCTCGAGCTGTCGAACATGGCGACGTTGCCGATCAAGTTGTGGCCCGGGATGAAGATCGGGCAGCTCTGCCTGTTCCGGCTGTCGTCCCCCGCGGAGTTCCCGTACGGGTCCGCCCGCTACGGTTCCCGCTACCAGGGCCAGCGCGGCCCCACACCCTCCCGCTCGTTCCTCAACTTCCACCGCACGCAGGTCTGAACACAGGGCTCGCCTGCCGCCCCGTACTCACGGGTGCATCCGCGCGCCCTTCAGCACCTTGTCCACCCCGTTCTTCGGCCCGTACACGGCCAGACCCACCAGGTCCAGCCCGTCCCGCGGCACCGCACGGACCGCGGCCCGGTTGTCGCGGTCGTTGCCGGTGGCGAAGAGGTCCGCGGTGAAGACCGACCGCGGCAGCGCGCGGGACACCGCCCGTGCGTGCGCGGTGGTCAGCATCTGCTTGTCGCCCTCGAAGACCAGGACCGGCTGCCGGAACATCGGCAGATACGGCGTGCCGTCGGCGTCCTCGTACGGCTCGCCGACCACTTCGGGCACCTGCGAGCCGAGCCCGCTGACGAGGAAGGCGGTGGTGTTCAGCCGCTGCCAGGTTTCCAGGTCGTCCCGCAGGAGTACGGCGATCTTCGTGTCGAAGCGGATCGGTTCGGGTGCGATGTCGTTCTCGGTGCTCATCCACCCACCCTCGCGCCCGGACCGCCCCGGATCTTGTACGTTCCTGACCGATCCCGCGAAACGATCCCACGAAACGATCCCGCGAAACGATCCCGCGAAACGATGCCACGAACCAGGCCCCCGCCAGGCCCCGCAGGGCTCGGGCCGGCGGCCGGCCGCCCCCTCAGATCAACGGCAGCTTGAACAACATCAGCAGCGCCACCAGTTGAATCGACGACGCCCCGAGCGCCTTGTGCCACGGCAGGTCATGCGACTTGGCCACCATCGACGTCAGCAGCGCCCCGCACGCGATCCACGTCGCCCACCCGAGCAGCTGCACAAAGCCGTTGCCGCCGCCGAGGAACAGCGCGAACAGCAGGCGCGGCGCGTCCGTGAGTGAACTCACCAGCATCGCCAGGCCGATCGTGGGCGCCCAGGCGCCGTCCCCGCCGAACTGGCGGGCGAGCGTGTTGGTGACCGCGCCGAGCGTCAGCCCGCACAGCACGACCATGACCGCGGTGGTCAGCACCCACGGCACGCTCGCGGTCAGCGTGGAGTTGAGCACGTCGCTGCGGGCGGCGTCGAAACCGAAGACGGCGAGCAGCCCGTAGACGAAGGTCACGATCAGGGCCGGGCCCCACACCGTGTGGTCGCGCATCTGCCAGAACGTACGGCCCGGCCGCAGTGCGATCCCGCGCAGCAGTTCCTTCCAGTGCAGCCGGGGTGCGGCCGGGGGCGCGCTCGCGTGGCCCGCGCGGTACATGGCCACGTTGTCCCCGCCGTAGGGCGCGCCGCCGTAGCCGCCGTCGTCATAGGAACCGTCGTCGTAGGAACCGCGGTCGTACGACCCGCCGTCGTATCCCTGGGCCGCGTACGGGTCGTCGAACCGCGCGTCCCCGCCCACGGTGAACGCGCGGGTGCTGCCGGGGGCGTCGTCGTACGCGGGGGCGGGGACGCCGCGGTGGTCGTAGTACTCGGGCTGGTCGGGCGCACCGTGCGGTGCACCTGCGCCGGGCGCGCCGTTGGGGTAACCGCCCCCGCCGTATCCGCCGCCGTACGCCTGCGGGTGCCCCTGGATCGGCTGCTGCGCTCCGCCGGGTCCGGACGGCCGGTACCGCGCCGACTGCGCC
>NZ_JACEGK010000769.1:0-2496 GCF_056859195.1 Streptomyces sp. NH27 | reverse complement strand
GTTCTCGTCCGCGCCGTGGTCGCTGTGTCCGGTTGAGCCGGGGCCGGCCTGCTGGTCCTGCCCGTGGTGGTCGTGGCCCTCCTGCCGGCCGGTGCTCTGGTGGTGCCCTTTGCTGGGGCCGGCTGCCGAGCCGGTTTCGGGGACGGTCAGCTCCCAGCCGGGACGGATCAGGTCGGGGTCGGTCAGGTGGGCCCCGTCGGGCTCGGCCCGGCCCTGGTTCGCGGCGAACAGTTGCGGGTAGTCGCTCGCGCTGCCGAGTTCGTCCTCGGCAATGCCGGAGAGGGTGTCGCCGGGGTGCACCGTGACGGTGTGTGCGGATGCCTCGGTGGTCGTGTCGAGTTGAGGCTCGGGTCCGCTGTCGGCGTCGTCGGGCATGATGAGCACCCAGCCGGGCTGGATCGGTGCGCCGGCGTGGAAGACCTCGCCGTCGACCATGGTCCGGCCCTGGTTGAGGCGGGCGATCTCCTCCCACCGCGAGCCGTCGCCGAGCCGCGCGGCGGCGATGCTCCACAGGCTCTGTGCGGGGCGGGTCTGCTGGACGGTGTAGGTGTTGTGGTGGGCGGACTGATCGGTGCTGGTGACGTCGGCGACCGAGGCGGTGTGGATCTGCGCCGGAGCGGTGGCGGCCACCTGGTGCGCCGCGGAGGTGACCGGCGTGCCGACTGCGAGGGCGGCGCTCGTGGTCGGTCCGATGATCAGGATGCTGCCGATCAGGGCGGCGGCCATGTGCTGGCTCCAGCCCAGGCCGGGCAGGTGCCGCGGCACGCGCCCGCGCAACTGCGCGGGGATCTCCATCAGGACCGACACGGCGAAGGACGCCCAGCCGAGCCAGCCGACCACGACCAGGGCGAGCAGGAACGCCGAGCCGGTGTCCGGGCTGGTGAACATCTGGCTGAAGGAGGACAGTTGATCCACTCCGGCCGGCCCGAACCGTACGGCCGCCACGTACAGGACGGCGGGCAAGCCGACCAGCAGGACGATCAGCAGCGCCAGGCTGCCGAGCGCGCGCAGCACGTCCAGCGCGGTCTGGCCGCGCCGCAGGCGGAGCTTGTACGGCGTCTTCGGCATCGGGTCACGGTCCCTTCGGAGTGGTCACGCCGTAGACCAGGGTGGCGGTGGCGTGGCCGTGTACCGGCATCGAGCCGATGCCGAGTACGGAGCTGTAGCTGGTGGTGATGTCGACGACGAGTTGGCGGCCGCCGTCGGTGACTTCGACGCTGGCGCCGCGGGAGAAGCCGGCCTGTTGCAGGTAGGCGTAGGCGGCCTGGGTGGCGGCGCCGGGGTCGACGACGATGGCGTTGCCCGGGATGGCCTGACCGGCGTCGATCTGCTCGCCACCGGCACGCGCGGCTTCCTGGGCGGCGGCGTCGGCTCGCTCCTTCATCGTCAGCTTCCCGCCGCCGTCCACGACGAGGGCGAGCAGGAGCAGCAGCCCGCCGATGACGATGACGGCGAAGATCGCGATGTCGCCGGCGTCCCGCTCCTCGGGCAGCAGTCGGTACGTCCTCATGCTCATCCCCGCTGCTCGTAGGTGTCGACGTAGGAGGTCCACGTCGAGCGCATCGTCTTGGTGCCGATCCCGACACCCACCAGGTCGGACAGGTTGACCCGGCAGGTGACGGTGGCCGTCACGTAGCCGGACTGGCCGGCCTTCTGCGGGAAGCGGCCGGTGCTGATGGTGACCTGCGGGGTGCAGTGCAGGCCTTCGTGGTTGAAGTCGTCGACCGCGGCCTGGTAGGCGCGGGACTGGGCCTGGCCGGGAGTTGCGGCCGAGGACGCCTCGCGGGCTGCGTCCTCGGCGGCGTCGTCGACGACCTGGCTGGACAGCACGATCCGGCCGGCCGCCATGACCAGGCACAGGAACACGATGAGCACCGGGGCGATGATCACGGCGGAGATGGCGGCCGAGCCCTCGTCCCCGTCCTCGCCGAGCAGGGCGTGCAGACGGGCGCGGATCACAGCCGCCTCCAGTTCTCGCGGGGCCCGGAGGCGCTCTGGCTGATGGAGATCCCGCTCATCCCCGGGATGATCGAGGGAGCGTGCCCGCTGACGGTGATGGTGATCCGGTCGGCGGTTGAGCCGGCCGAGGAGACGCGCGGGCCCAGCAGGGTCCCGCTGCCCAGGTCGGAGGCCACGCTGGAGGCGCGGGAGGTGCCCGCCCCGACCGAGGAGTGGTACGTGCGCCCCGTGCTCACGCCTTCGCGGGCCGCGGTCTGGGCGATCTCTCGGGCGTAGTACCACATCGCGGTCTGGGCGATGAGCACTGCGAACAGGATGACGAAGGGCATCACAATGACCATCTGGATGCTCGCGTCGCCGCTGTCGTCGTCGCGCCAGCGCGCCCGCAGGGAGGGGGACGGCTGCGCGGCGGGGCGCAGCAGGTCGCGCGCGGCGGCCCTGCGCATGCTGGTCCTCCTCTACTACATGGCCCGGAGTTGCGGTCGGATGACGGGACGGTGGTGGCGGCCGTGTGGGGGGTTGCACGGCCGCCACCAC
>NZ_JACEGK010000768.1:0-2510 GCF_056859195.1 Streptomyces sp. NH27 | reverse complement strand
GCCGCGTTCACCGGGCTGCTGGGCGGCACGGGCGGGGTGGTGGCGGTGGCGCTGGGGCCGTGGCTGGTGCCGCGGCTGTTCGGTTCGCCCGATCTGCTCGGCTGGACGGACTTCGCCTGGCTCTCGGCCGGCACGCTCTGCTACATGCTTGCCTCGGTGCTCGGCCAGGCGTTGCAGACCACCGGCGGCCACGGCCGGCAGTTGCTCTCCTGGGCGGTCGGCACGGCCGCGCTGCTCGCGGTGACGGTCAGTCCGTTGCCGATCCGTGACCGGGTCGAGATCGCTTATACCGTCGGCGCCGCGATCACCGCAATTCTGCTCTCCATCCGAGTGACTTATGCCCTTCGGGAGCAACCTATGCGTCACTTCGACCGTCAAACTGGGCGGACGGACGCAATACAAGGGACCAACTTCCCGGAAACCGCGGAGCGTCCGCAATCGGTCGAGTAATTGACGAAAGGGTGCGCTTTCCATGGTGATCTCCGGCGCGCCGCGCCTCGCCAGCAAGCGCACCTTCGGTGACGTCTGGCTGATCATCCCGGTCTACAACGAAGCCCCGGTCGTGGCCGGGGTAGTGGCCGAGGCGCTGCGCACCTTCCCCAACGTGGTGTGTGTCGACGACGGCAGTGTCGACGGCTCCCAGGACGAAGTCGCCCGCACCGGCGCGCACCTCGTCCAACACCCCATCAATCTCGGTCAGGGCGCGGCGATCCAGACCGGGCTGCGGTACGCCCTGTCCCAACCCGGTGCCGGACGCTTCGTCACCTTCGACGCCGACGGCCAGCACCGCGTCGAGGACGTCATCACCATGCTGGCGGTGGCCCGGGCCCGCGGCGCCGACGTGGTGCTCGGCTCGCGTTTCCTGCGGCCCGGTGGCGAGCGCGTCGAAGTGCCCTGGGTCAAGCGCGTGGTGCTGCGTACCGCGGCGGCACTGAGCCCCACCGCGCGCCGGCTGAAGCTCTCCGACGCGCACAACGGACTGCGTCTGTTCAACCGTGCCGCCGCCGCCCGGGTCAACATCACGATGAACGGCATGGCGCACGCCTCCGAGATCACCGGTTTCCTCGCCCGCTCCGACCTGAGCGTCGTGGAGTCCCCGGTGTCGATCCGCTACACCGACTACTCGCGGGCCAAGGGCCAGTCGTTGCTCAACGGAGTGAACATCCTCTTCGACCTGTCCCTGAACCGTGAGAAGGGCTGACCGGTGCTCATCCAGATCGTCCTGCTGTCCGCGGTGGTGGTCCTGCTCGCGGTGTTCATGCGCAGCTGGAACACCACCCGGACCCGGGCGTGGAAGCGGATCGCCTTCCTCGTCTTCTGCTTCCTCAACATCTACGCGGTGCTGCGGCCCGGCGACACCACGAAGGCCGCCCACCTGCTCGGCGTCGGCCGCGGCACCGACCTGGTGCTGTACCTGCTGGTGGTCGGCGTGACCGCGCTGGCGCTCAACACCTACCTGCGGTTCCGCGCCATGGAGCGCCGGTTGACCGAACTCGCCCGTGACGCGGCCCTGCGCACGGCCCACCGCCCGGAACCCGCACGGCCGTTGGCCGCCGTGGAAGGCGAATGCTCCCAGTGACCGACACGCTCGACATCATGCTGCCCTACTACGGCGACCCCGCGCTGATGCGCGACGCCGTGCGCAGCGTCCTCACCCAGACCGACCCCGACTGGCGGCTGACCGTCGTGGACGACGACACCCGGCCCGGCGTGCCGGAGTGGTTCGCCGGCCTGGACGACCGCCGGGTGCGCTACTTCCGCAACGACCAGAACCTCGGCGTCACCGGCAACTTCCGCCGCTGTGTCGAACTCGCCGACTACCCGTACACCGTGCTGATGGGCTGCGACGACCTGATGCGTCCCGGCTACGTCGCGACCGTACGGGCCGCCCGCGCCGACATGCCGGGCGCCGCGATGTACCAGCCGGGGGTCCGGGTGATCGACGGCGAGGGCCGCCCGGTGCACACCCTGGTCGACACCGCCAAGCGGCGGCTGTACTCCGCCGCGCCCGACCGGCGCGCCCGGCTCGGCGGCGAGGCGCTCGCGGTCAGCCTGCTGCGCGGCAACTGGCTCTACTTCCCGGCCATGTGCTGGCGCTCCGACCTGCTCAAGGAGGTCGGCTTCCGTGCCGACCTGACGGTCGTGCAGGACCTCGCGCTCACCGTGGAACTGCTGCTGCGCGGCGAGGAGTTGGTCACCGACCCGGAGGTCTGCTTCGACTACCGGCGGCACGGCGCGAGCGAGTCCTCCGCGCAGGCGGTCAGCGGCTCCCGCTTCGAGGAGACCCGCCGGCTGCTGCTCGAACTCGCCGCGGACTTCGACGCGCTGGGCTGGCACCGCGCCGCCCGCACCGCCCGCCGCCACCTGTCCACCCGGCTGCACGCGCTGCTGATGGTGCCGGGTGCGCTGCGCCGGCGCCGGCTGGACACGGCCCGCGAACTGACCGGGCACGCCTTCGCCCGGGTGCCCCGCCCCGTCGCCCCGGCGGCGGCCCGGTGAGCGCTCAGAAC
>NZ_JACEGK010000767.1:0-2532 GCF_056859195.1 Streptomyces sp. NH27 | reverse complement strand
CTGGTGGAGATCTTCGGCCGCGAGACCCCGGTCGAGCTGAGCTTCGACCAGATTCAGAAGAACTAGTTCCCGCAGGCATCGAAAGGGCCCCTGCTCGACGGTAACCGTCGGGCAGGGGCCCTTTCGTGTGCGGGGTGGCGCTCAGGCCGGCGCGTCGGTGATCAGGACGCGTCGGCGGTCAGGACCGGGAGGTAGCCGTCGGCGTGGCCGGTGGCGGTGGGGTGGTAGGACTCCCAGGTCGGGCTGACGACCAGGGAGTGCAGCCAGTCGTCACCGGAGCACAGTTCGTGGCCCTTGAAGGTGCTCCGCACGTCGCCGAACGTGAAGCCGTGTGCGGCGGCGCGGGCGGCCGTGGTGGTGTCGAGCAGGTCGGCGGCCTCGTCGATCTTCTGGTGCTTGGTGGCGCTGAGGCCGATGCAGAAGACGTTGAGCGTGTACAGGTCCGGGTAGCCCAGGACGACGACCTTCGCCGAGGGCGCCTTCGCGTGGATCGCGTTGTAGACCGCGTCCAGCTTGCCCGGCAGCGTGTTGCGGATGTAGTCCTCGGCGGTGTTGATCCGGCTGACGCAGGTGTCGTCGGACCCGGTCACGCAGGTGGTGATCGAGTCGGAGAAGCCCGCGTCATTGCCGCCGATGGTGATGCTCACCAGTCCGGTCGAGGCGTTCAGCGAACCGAGCTGATTGTTGATCACATCCGTGGTCACCGCGCCGGAGCACGCGGCGAACGTGAACGAGGACGGGTTGTGCGCGCTCGCCCACAAGGCGGGGTAGGCGCTGTTGCTCTGGTGGCAGTCGCCACTGGAACTGATGTAGTTTCCGGCGCCGTTGCCGGCGGAGTACGAGTCGCCCAGCGCGACGTATGCCGGTCCGGCGGCTTGCGCCGGGGCCGCCAGCAACATCGCTGCCACCAGGGCGAATGCCACGGCGGCAAGGGCGGTGAGGGATTTGGTCAGTCTCACGAAACCTCCAAGGGCGGATCGCTGCAGCACCTTGGTACCGCGCAGTAGCTTGCCTTGGGAAGTGTCCATGCCAAGAATTCTCTGCGCGTAGACCTGAGCTTCAGTCAGTGGTACACGAGAAGCAGGTGTGTTGAGGGGCGACACGTGAGACGAGTTGGGGCGCACTGAGGCGCTCAGGGTTGTGCGGGGGCGAAGGGCGCGGGCGCGCGGGCGGGGGCGCCGCCGGCCGGGCGAGCGGCCCCGGGTTCGCCCGGCGGTTGCCCCGGCGCGGGGTGTGGCGCGGGGCGGCTACGGCCCGGCCGGCCGGGAGTTGACCGCCGCCTCGCGCCGACCGGAGGCTCAGCCGTCAGCCGTCAGCCGTCAGCCGTCAGCCGTCAGCCGTCAGCCGTCAGCCGTCAGCCGTCAGCCGTCAGCCGTCAGCCGTCAGCCGTCAGCCGTCAGCCGTCAGCCGTCAGCCGTCAGACTTCTGCTTGCGGCGACTCACCACTTCCGTGAACGACCGCCGTGGCGGCCGCGCGGTGATGTCGCCGCCGCGGGACTCGCCGGCCAGCCGCACGCGCAGGATCGCCGGGCTTTCCGGCTCGGCCGGCCGGATCTTGATCTCGCCGCTGCCGCGTTCCAGACCGTCGGTGTCGACGACGATCCCCGGCCTGGTCACCAGGAGCAGGTTCCCCCCGATCCGCAGATCGAGGTCCACGTCAAGGATGTTGTGGGTGATGACCGCGTCCGTGAAGTCGAGCTTCGCCTCGCAGAACATCAGCCGGATCTCCATCCGGCGCGGCACCAGCCAGCGGCCCGCGCGCGAGACATCCCCGAACCGCTGGTCGATCCGGACCAGTTCGGCCGCCTGCGGCGGCATCCCGTCCGAGGGCAGGTCCGCGGTGAGCCGGGCCAGTTCGCCGACCGTGCGCGCGGTCAGCGCGGCGTCCAGCCGCTCGTCGAGCTCCTCCGCGGTGATCCGGCCGTCGCCCGCGGCCACTTGGAGGATCTCCACGACCTGATCCCGTTCCCGATCGGACGCCCGCAGATCCGGCGCCGCACTGTGCCCGGACGATCCGTCAACTGACCTGGTTTCTTCAGCCATGCGGACAATTCTGCCGCTCGGATCGAGGCACGGGCAACGTACGAAGCTCAGATGGTGCAGCGGGTGAGCTCCAGGGCGAGTTGGGAGGCGAGGAACCAGGGGGCCGCCTCCCGGTCGCCGTAGGGCATGTACGTGTCGTCGGAGGTGACCAGGCCGCCGGTGGGGGAGGGGGTGACGAAGCCGCCGAAGACGCCCCAGACACGGGGTTTGCGGGAGCGGACGAAGAGGGGCGCCGCGAGGTGGGGGCAGTGGTGTACGGCCAACTCCGCGCAGGGGCGGCAGATCGGGGGCTTCGTGGTCAACGCGCCCTCGATCGGCTCCGGTTCGGCGCCGCCCTCCTCGCCCGGCGGCGCGGCCGGCATCAGGAAGAGCCAGCCCTTGGCCGTACGGTCGGCCGGCCCACCGCACACCTGACACAACTTGCAGAGCACGGCGACCCGTTGACGGCACGAGCTCATGGCGCGGTAGTCGGGCCGCCCGACCCCCACC
>NZ_JACEGK010000766.1:0-2534 GCF_056859195.1 Streptomyces sp. NH27 | reverse complement strand
GTTCCTGGGCGCGGCGCCGGGCGTCGGCAAGACCTACCGGATGCTGGACGAGGGCCACCGCAGGGCGGAGCGCGGCACGGACGTGGTGGTGGCGTTGGTGGAGTGCCATCAGCGGCCGCACACGCTGGCCCTGGTGGAGGGCCTTGAAGTGGTGCCCCGGCTGGAGCGGGAGTACCGCGGCACCGTGGTCGGCGAGATGGACCTGGCGGCGGTGCTGGCCCGCCGTCCCGAGGTCGCGCTGGTGGACGAGCTGCCGCACTCCAACCCGCCCGGTATGCGCAACGCCAAGCGCTGGCAGGACGTCGAGACGTTGCTCGCGGCGGGTATCGACGTGGTCACCACCGTCAACATCCAGCACCTGGAGTCCGTCAACGACGTGGTCGAGAAGATCACGGAGGTGCCGCAGCGCGAGACGGTGCCCGACGAGATGGTGCGCCGCGCCCACCAGATCGAGCTGGTGGACATGCCGGCGGAGGCGCTGCGCCGCCGGATGGCGCACGGCAACGTCTACGGCGCGGAGAAGGTCGACGCGGCGCTCGCCAACTACTTCCGGATCGGGAACCTGACCGCGCTGCGGGAGCTGGCGCTGCTGTGGGTGGCGGGGCGGGTGGACGAGGCGCTGCACCGCTACCGCAGCGAGCACGGCATAGGGCGGGTGTGGGAGACCAAGGAGCGCGTGGTGGTGGCGCTGACCGGCGGCCCGGAGGGCGAGACGCTGATCCGCCGGGCGGCGCGGATCGCGGACCGGTCGGCGGGCGGCGCACCACCGGGCATCGACGGGGGCAGTGACCTGCTGGCGGTGCACGTGGCGCGCAGCGACGGGCTGGCGGTGGGCGCGTCGCCGGCCGCGCTGGCCCGGCAGCGGCAGCTCGTGGAGAGCCTGGGCGGCAGCTACCACTCGGTGGTCGGCGACGACGTGCCGGTGGCGCTGCTGGAGTTCGCCCGCGGGGTGGGGGCGACCCAGCTGGTACTGGGCACCAGCAGCCGCCGGCGGTGGGAGCGGCTGCTGACCGGGCGGGGCATCGGCGAGACCACGGTGGGCAGTTCGGCCGATATCGACGTGCACATGGTCACCCACGAACGGGCCGGGCACGGCAGGCTGCTGCCCTCACGGCGCCGCACCCTGACCACCTGGCGGCTGGTGGCGGGGCCGGTGAGCGGGCTGGTGCTGCCGGTGGCGCTCACCGCGGTGCTCGCGAGCAACCGCGGCAGCCTCAACCTGACCAGCGAGGCGCTGCTGTTCCTGCTGGCGGTGGTCGGTGTGGCGTGCTTCGGCGGGGTGGTCTCGGCGGTGGTGGCGTCGGTGACCGCGTCGCTGCTGCTGAACTACTACTTCATCCCGCCGGCCGGGAAGTTCACCATCGCCGAGCCCAACAACATCCTGGCGCTGGCGGTGTTCGTGGTGGTCGCGGGCACGGTCGCGGCCGTCGTGGACCGCTCGCTGCGGCTGTCGCGCCGGGCGGCCCGCGCCACCGCCGAGGCCGAGACGCTGTCGTCCCTGGCCGGCAGCATCGTACGCGGCGGCGACGCGCTGCCCGCGCTGCTGGAACGGGCCCGGGAGACGTTCGGGATGGACAGCGCCGAACTGGTCCCGGCCGAGCCCGGCGCCGTTGAACCCGGAGCCGCGGAGCACGGAACGGCCGAGCCCGGAGCGGCAACGGCGAGCGGTACGGGCCTGGTGCGCACCGGCGGTACGGAAGCCACCGGCGGTACGGGAGACCGGAGCAGCACGGGAGACGGCCCCGGCCCGTACGAAAACAACAATGGCGCCACCGCCACCGCCACCGCCACCGCCACCGTCCGGGTGCCCGCGGGCGACGGCATGGTGCTGCTGCTGCGCGGCCGTTCGCTCTCCGCCTCCGACCAGCGCGTGCTGGCCGCCTTCGCCGCCCACGTGTCCGGCGCGGCCGAGCGGGCCAGGCTCGCCGAGGCCGCCGCCGAGGTGGAGCCGGTGAAGGCCGCGGACCGGATGCGTACGGCGCTGCTCGCCGCGGTCAGCCATGACCTGCGCACCCCGCTGGCGGTGGGCTGGGCCGCGGTCAGCTCGCTGCGCAGCCAGGACGTGGAGTTCTCGGCCGAGGACCGTGAGGAGTTGCTCGCCACCGCCGAGGAGTCGCTGGCCCGGCTGAGCCGGCTGGTGGACAACCTGCTGGACATGAGCCGGCTCCAGGCCGGCGCGTTGCGGCTGCGGCTGCGGGCCACCGCGCTGGAGGAGGTGCTGCCGGCCGCGCTGGAGTCGCGGCCCGCCGACGCGCCGGGCATCGACACCCGCGGCCTGGAGCGGGCCCCGGCCGTGCTGGCCGATCCGCCGCTGCTGGAGCGGATCATCGCCAACCTGCTGGCCAACGCGGTACGGCATGCGCCGGCCCGGCGGCCGGTCGTGCTGACCGCGAGCGCGCTGGGCGACCGGGTGGAGCTGCGGGTCGTCGACCGCGGGCCGGGGCTGCCCGCGCGGGACCGCGAGCGCGCCTTCGAACCGTTCCAGCGGATGGGCGACCGCGACAACGGCACCGGGCTGGGCCTCGGCCTCGCGC
>NZ_JACEGK010000765.1:0-2541 GCF_056859195.1 Streptomyces sp. NH27 | reverse complement strand
GCCCCGTACTTCCCCCCCCCCCCCGGCCGCCGACCTCGTCGCGCAGGCGGGCCTCGGCGCGCACTCCCGGCTGGTGGCCGGCCGGATGCCGCACGCGCCGCCCGGGGTCGCCGAGGGCCAACCGCTGCCGCTCATCGAGGCCGCCGTGACGGTGAAGACGGCCCAGGTGCTGCACCTGAAGGTCGGCCAGTCCGTCCACCCGTACGGGGTGAGCCCGACGCCGCTGACCGTGCGCATCACCGGCATCGTGGCCCCGCTCGACCCCAAGTCGCCGTACTGGAACGAGGACCCCGACCTGCTCGGCCCGGTGCAATCCGCCCAGCCCGGCGCGCCCGGCGAACCGCCCAAGACGTACTGGCACTTCACGCTGCTGACCCACCGCGGCGCCACCGGCTCGCTGCCGGAGCTCGGCGCGGGCGTCAACCTCTACTGGTACGAGCCGCTGGACATCGGCCGGTTGACCGCGCACGACGTCCCAGCAGTCCAGCGCATGCTGTCGTCGCTGTCCAGCGGTCCGCTGGCGGTCAAACTCCAGGACGCGAGCAGCGTGCAGGCGCGCGTCGGCGACGCCCTCGGCACCGTCTTCACCAGCTTCCTCCGGGAGCGCGACGCCACCAGCCCGTTGGTACTGATCGCCGCGGTCGGCGTCGGCACCACCGCGCTCGCCGTGCTGCTGATGGCCGGGGGGCTCGCCGCCGAGCGGCGGCGTGCCGAGATCACGCTGCTGCGCGCCCGCGGCGGCTCGCTGCGCGGCGTAACCGGCCGGCTCGCCGCGGAGACCGCCGCGGCGGCCGTGCCCGGCGGGGTGGTCGGCACGCTGCTCGCGCTCCTGCTGTTGCCGACCGAACGCTGGCAACTGCCGGTGCTGCTGGCCGTGCTGGTCACCGCGGTGGTGGTGCTCGCGCTGCCGCTGCGGGCCGGCTTCGTGGTGCGCCGGCCGCGTCCGGGCGGGCGGGAGGACGTGGTCGCGGCGCGGCCGTCGCGACGCCGGCTCGTGCTCGAACTCACCGTCGTGGTCCTGATGGTGGGCGCGGTCGTGGCGCTGCGGCAACGCGGCGGCGGGGGTTCGGGCGGCACCGGCGCGTCCGGGGGCAGCGGTCCGGGCAACGACCCGTTCCTCGCCGCCGCGCCCGTGCTGGTGGCGATCGGCGCCGCGCTCGTCCTGCTGCGGCTGTACCCGATGCCGCTGCGGCTACTGGCCCGCCCCGCGGCACGGCTGACCGGCGCGGTCACCCACCTCGGCCTGGCCCGCGCGGGCCGCTCCCCCGCCAACGGTCAACTGCCGCTGCTGGCAGTGCTGGTGGCTCTGACCGTGACGTCCTTCGGCGGCTCCGTGCTGGCCGGGATCAGCCACGGCCGGGACCGGGCGGCCACGGCGACGGTCGGCGCGGACGCCCGGATCGACGCGGTCACCGCCACGCTGTCGCCCCAACTCCCTGACGCCGTACGGAAGGTGCCCGGCGTCGGCTTGATCACCACGGCACGGGTCGAGCAGAACTCCGCCGATGCGACGTTCGGCGAGTCCTACGCGGTGGTGCTGGTGGACCCGGCTTCGTACGACAAGCTCACCCGTGCGGTCGGGCTGCCCTCCTTCCCGGCGGGCACGCTGTCCGGACACGGCGGCAAGGCGGGCGACCCGGTGCTGCCCGCCGTGCTGTCACCCGGGCTCGCCCAGCAGATCGGCCGGCAGACGGTGTCGCTCGGCACCGAACTCGGCACCACCAACATCCGTACCGCGGCCGTCCTGCCGACCACCCCGGCCGCGCCCGGGGGCGAGTTCGTGATCGTGTCGGCGCCCTCGTTCAACGCCGTGCACCCGATCGCCGTGCAGTATCGGCAGCAGGCGGCGCCCACCACGCTGCTGGCGATGGCGGCGCCGGGCAAGCACATCGACGCGAAGGCGCTGCACAAGGTGGCCGCGTCCGACACCTCGTCGGTGTCGGTGCTGATGCGCAGCGACGAACGGGCCGCGCTCGCGGACACCCCGCTCCAGCACGGCACCCGCCGGCTGTACCTGGCGGCGGTCGCGGCCGGGGCGGGCTACAGCGCGCTGGCGCTACTGCTGTCGCTGCTCCAGGCGGCGCCGGGCCGGACCACCCTGCTGGCCCGGCTGCGCACGATGGGCATGACCCGGGGCCAGGCGCGGCGTCTGGTGCTGCTGGAGATGCTGCCGCAGGTGCTGCTCGGCGCGGTAGGCGGTGTGCTGGTGGGCCTGGCGGTGATCCCGCTGCTCGGGCCGGGCATCGACCTGCGCGCGCTGACGTTCGGTACGGGACCGCGCGACTTGGCGCCGGTCGACTTCGGGCTGGGGCTGCGCGCGAACCCCTGGGCCCTTGCCCTGCCGTCGGCGGGGCTGCTGATACTGGCGTGTGCGGTGCTGCTGGCGCAGGCGTGGCTGTCCGGACGGCGGCGGGAAAGCACGGAACTGAGAGCGGGGGATCGGGTATGAGCGGGGAAGCGCGGGGGAACGGGACGAGCGGGGATTCCGGGGACGGGGCCGGGGTTTCCGCGGATGCGGAATCGTCGGTCACGGCCCTGGCG
>NZ_JACEGK010000764.1:0-2547 GCF_056859195.1 Streptomyces sp. NH27 | reverse complement strand
GTCCGGGTCAGGGCCACCCGCAGGACCGCCGTTCCACCGGCGCCGAATGCGGCGACCACCTCTTCGAGTGTGGTGGTCTGCTCGGGTCGGTCCTCGAACACGGCGAGGGTGTGCGGTACGTGGCCCCGGCGGTGGCCATCCGGTTGCGGCGCGTCGGTCATGACGATCCGCCCGACACCGGTATCGGAAAGATCCTCGGCCACCCTGCGGAGGAGTTCGCCGCCGCCGACCAGGTGGACAGCCGACCCGGCCAGTAGCGAGGCCGGTTCCGCGCTGCTGTGGAATCCGGTGCCACCGATGGCGCGGGACAGATATACGGCCGCGTCGGCGGTCATCCGCCCGTTTCCCTGCTCCCCGGCCGGCCGATGGTCGAGCAGGCCGGAACCGTCGAAGAGCGCGAGGACCTGGGCGAGTTGCGCCTCGGTCAGCCCCGACAGGGCGCACAGGTCGGTATGGTCGTGGGCGCCGTCGAGCAGCGGCAGCAGCCTCGGGAGCACATCGGTCGCGGCGGACCCGCGGAACGTCCTGCGCCGCACCGCCCCTTCGATGAGGAGCCCGCCGGGAGTCGGCACCACCGCCAGGCCCCGGCACAGCCGCGGCCTCGCGGCCGGTTCACCCGTGGTCACGGCGGCCTCCTTCTTCAGGATCAGCGGCCAGCAGGCCCAGCAGCACGTCGGTTCCCCTCGGCTGTCGCGGCAGTCGGCAGCGGTCGCAGTCGTGGCAGGCGGCCACCGGATCGGCCGACAGAGCGGTCCGTTGCAGCCGGCTGGTGACGACCTCGCCCGGCGGGTGCAGCCCCGCCGCCATCCGTGCGGCCGCACCGGCCGCGATCCGCGCGTGATGCGGCAGGAATCCGGCCGGCCCGCACGCCGGGTCCGCCGCGTAGGCGGCGTGCAGCGCTGCCGTACTCGCGTGATGCGCGTCGTGCTGCGCGCGCCGCCTCAAGTAGCAGTCGAAGCAAGGGCCGTGGCCAGGCCGCACATACGGCCCGATCCGGATCATCGGATGCTCGGCGACCACAGGGAACCACGTCCGCCGCACCCGGTGCGCCAACTCGTCCGCCTGCTGGCAGAGTTCGGTGTCCGCGCGCCACAGCGCGACCAGGACCACGTCGGCGGCCGACGCGAACGCCCCGGCAAGGTCGGCGTGTCGTACGACCGGAGCCGGCGCCCGGCACTGGAGCAGTTCGACCACCCGGTGTGCGAACGCCCCGCGGGCGACCGCCGCCACCGACACCGCGGTGTCACTGCTCGTTCGATCGGCCCGGATCACGCGAACGGTTGTGCCCACGGGTTCGTTCCCTCCTCGTCTCGTACCGGGTACCCCATCGCGGCCGGCGCGGTGAACAGCCGGGGATGCCCGCGGAACTGCGCGAGCGGACGCAGACTCATCGGCTGGAGGTCGGGAACGATCACGTTCACCGCGGTCAGCCCGATGTCCTCCAGCTCGCACGATGTCCGATCGACCACGACCGCAGGCATCTGCAGGGCGCTCAGCCGTGCCACCGCCGTTTCCAGGGCGCTACGCGAATCGGCCGGCAGGGCACGCTCGTGCCCGGTGCTCGGCGTACGGCCGGCGAGGCCGTCCAGAAGGAAGTCGAACACGTCCGCGCGCTCGGGCACGCCCATCGACCGGGCGCCGTCCATGAGTGTGAACGTGGCGTAGTCGGTCGGCAGGGGTGTGTCGTCGTGGAACAGGCCCCGGCTCCGCACCGTCTCGAACACGGCGCGTTCGGCGGCGTCTGCCAACGTCCGCCCCGCGGCGGCGCCCACCATGCGGCGCGCTCTGTCGTCGTGCTCCGCCACGAGCATGCAGTACGCGGACGGGATACCCACATCCGTGGTCGCGTCGAACACGTAGGTATCGACGAACCGGCCGCGGCTCCACTCGATCACCGCTCTGGTCGGTTCGGTGAGCACCGCGCTGTCGATCGGCGGAACCGGTAGCCGCTGCAACCACAGCAGGGCGGTCGCATCACGTTCGACCACCTCCAGCAACCCGCCGAGCACCGCCTCGGCGGGGTCGGTGTGCACCGCGAACCCCGTGGACAGGCCGACAGCGAAGTGCTCGGCCGGGGTGGGGTTGTCCAGGAAGTACGTGGCCATACAAGCCGGAACCCAGATCGGTTCCCGAGTGGCGAGGTCCAACCCGCGCACCCAGCGGATCGGGGCCCGCCGGTCGAACGGACGTACCGGACACCGGGGATGCGCGTACTCGCGGGCCGAACACCGCGGATAGCGGTTCGGATCGAGTACCGGCCCGGTGAGCCCGTCGACGGTCCCCCAGGTGTACTCCCGGTGACGGCCGTCACCCGCCGCGTACCTCTCGGCAGCCTCCGCCAGCGCGACCAGCCGGGCCAGTTCCGGTGACTGCCACGCGTGAGCCCCGCAGGTGATCCCCTCGTCGCTGCCATGGCCGGGCCTGCCACTGCCGATATACGACGCGAACGAGCACAGATCGTCCGGCCACCATCCACGAGCCGCGGCAGCGACCCGCGACACCACACCGAACGGAGAGACCAGACCGTCCAGCGCATCCATCTTCGAC
>NZ_JACEGK010000763.1:0-2548 GCF_056859195.1 Streptomyces sp. NH27 | reverse complement strand
GCCGATGGTAGCGGGTTGTCATATCGGAACACCTGAACTTGTAAGCGCTCCAAGGGATGGAAAGTACGCCCAGATGGGTAAAAACGCTGAGAGTGGGGTGCCATCCGTGATTCCGTTGGTTCCGGATCTCTTCGGGGCCTCCCGATCATCCAGATCACCCCGAACCCGCTGGATCAAGCCTGGTCCACCGCGATCCGTATCTGAACCACCCCTGATCCACCCGGCCCACGCCGGCGCAAGCCACCGCACCTTCGCCTCGCGGCGGGGGCGGGACGGCCCGTCTGCGCCGCGTGTGCGATCCCCTGCGTGACCCGCGGAGCCTTCCCATGCTCACCACCCTTGACACCGCATACACGGACACCCGGGCCGGCGACCTCGCCTGGTGCCTGGACAAGGACGCGCTGCCCGCGCTCGCCACCCTCGGCGTGCGGATCGGCGACGCCACCGGGCTCCACGCCGACGTGGAGTTACGCCTGCTCGGAGCCTCCCACCAGGTGCTGGTCGACGCCGGCCGGGGCGGCTGCTCCGAGACGGTCGCCTGCCTGCCCGGCAGCCAGGCACCGCTGCCCTTCGGCGTCTCCCGCCGCGTCGGCACGTGGGACTACGAGTTCGCCGCCCGTATCGAGCACCTCTCACTGGGCTCCTTCACCGCCCGCGCCCAGGAGTTGCTCGCCCTGGTCGCCGACCACCCGCACGGCCTCGCCGGCACCTTCCCTGGCGACCCGAACGCGTTCACCGCGATGCTGGTGCAGTGCGGGGAGGGGAATGTGCGGTGGCGGACGTGGCATGCGTATCCGCAGGAGGGGCGGTTGGTGGCGACACGGACGAAGGTGCGGGTGGCGGGGTGAGCAAAGCCCTTACGGCGCAAGGCGTTTGTACGGTGCCGGGCGGTTCGACGGTGCCGGGTGGCTTTACGGTGCCGGGCGGTTCGACGGTGCCGGGTGCTGGTGGGGTGCCGGGTGTCGGCGCGGTGCCGGACGTTCATCCGGTGCCGAATCTCCTCACGCTGCCCTGTTCCCGTACGGAGCCGCGCCCTCGCAGGCGGCCGCGTTCCCGCACCGTCCCTGCCCGCGGGGCGCGTACGGACCGGCGCCGATGCCCCGTCGTACCCCTGCGTGCTTCCGGGCGCCGTTGCCTGCCGCCACCCGCCCGCCCGGCCGCGCCGATTGCACCCTTGTGGGTGACCGGTAGCGGCGCAATCCTGACATAGCGTGCATTCATGCTCGACCAGCGCGGCCGCCCGCAAGCCCCTCGCCAGCTCTCCTTAGCGCTGCCCGTCCCCGCGCGGGCGGCCCGCGCGCTGGTGCTCACCGCCGTCTTCGTCTGCGCCGCCTGCGGGTTGGTCTACGAACTCGAACTCGTCGCTCTCGCCTCGTACTTGGTCGGCGACTCGGTCACCCAGGCGTCGGTCGTGCTGTCGGTGATGGTCTTCGCGATGGGCTGCGGCTCGCTGTTGGCAAAACGGTTGCGCAACCGCCCCGCCGCCGCGTTCGTCGCCGTCGAGTCCGCGCTCGCGCTCGTCGGCGGGCTGTCGGTGATGACGCTGTACGCGGTCTTCGCCTGGTACGGCCAGGCCCGCTTCGCCATGATCGGCTGTGCCTTCGCGATCGGCGTGCTGATCGGCGCGGAGGTGCCGCTGCTGATGACGCTCGTGCAGCGCATCCGCCGCCAGGACGCCGGCGGCGCCGTCGCCGACCTGTTCGCCGCCGACTACGTGGGCGCGCTCGTCGGCGGCCTCGCCTTCTCCTTCCTCCTGCTGCCGTTCCTGGGGCAGTTGACCGGCGCGCTCGCCACCGGCGCGGTCAACGCGGTCGCGGGCGGCGCCACCGTTCTGTGGCTCTTCCGCGGCGACCTCTCCGGCCGCGCCCGCGGCTGGCTGCTCACCGCGAACGTCGGCGTGCTCGCCCTGCTGGCCTGTGCCGCCGTCGGCGCCGGACCGTTCGAACGCGCCGCCCGTCACGCCGTCTACGGCAGCCGGGTGCGGGTCGCCGAGCAGACCGGCGCGGAGGAGATCGTGCTGACCGGGGGGACCGGCGCGAGCGGCGGCTCCTCGCTGCGCCTCTACGTCGACGGGGACCTCATGGTGTGCGGCTCCGACGAAGCCGTCTACCACCAGGCGCTGGTGGAACCGGCGATGGCCGGAGCACATGCCCGGGTGCTGATCCTCGGCGGCGGCGATGGGCTCGCGCTGCGCGAAGTGCTGAGCCACCCGGGCGTCGAGGCGGTGACGGTCGTCCCTGGCGACGCCGAACTCGCCCGGCTGGGCCGCACCGATCCGGGGCTCACCGCGCTCAACGGCCATGCGTTCGACGACCCGCGGGTGCGGGAGGTGGCGGGCGACGCGTTCGACTGGTTGCGGACGGCGACGAGCGAGGGCCCCGAACAGGCAGGCGGGGACGACGCGATCGGAAACGCGGGCGCCGATACGGATGGAGGTCCGGGCGGAAGCGTAGGTGGGGGTTCGGGTGGAAGTGGGGGCGCCGATACGGGCGGAGGTCCGGGCGGAAGCGTAGGTGGAGGTCCGGGCGGAAGCGTAGGTGGGGGTTCG
>NZ_JACEGK010000762.1:0-2550 GCF_056859195.1 Streptomyces sp. NH27 | reverse complement strand
TCTTGAGCCCCTGACCTTCGAGGGCACCCGGGGGGAGGGGGCACCCCGGCACCCTTTATGCCGCGAGGCCCAGCGAAGCCATCCGCTTGGTGTGGGCCTCCGTGATCCGAGAGAACATCCGCCCCACCTCCGCGAGGTCGAACCCGTCCGCCACCCCGCCCACCAGCATCGTGGAGAGCGCGTCGTGGTCCGCGACCACCCGCTGCGCCTGCGACAGCGCCTCCCCCATCAGCCGCCGCGCCCACAGCGCGAGCCGTCCACCGACCCGCGGCTCCGCCTCGATCGCCGCACGCACCTTCTCCACCGCGAAGGTGGCGTGGCCGGTGTCGTCGAGGACGGCGAGCACGAGCGTGCGGGTGTCGGAGTCCAGCCGGGCGGCAACCTCACGGTAGAAGTCCGACGCGATCGAGTCGCCGACATACGCCTTGACCAGGCCCTCCAGCCAGTCCGACGGCGCGGTCTGGCGGTGGAAGCCGTCGAGCGCCGCGGCGAACGGCGCCATCGCTTCGTGCGGCGCCTCGCCGATCTCCGCGAGCCGGTCCCGCAACTGCTCGAAGTGGTGGAACTCGGCCGTCGCCATCGCGGCCAGCTCCGCCTTGTCCGTCAGCGTCGGCGCGAGCTTCGCGTCCTCCGCGAGTCGTTCGAACGCGGCGAGCTCGCCGTACGTCAGCGCGCCGAGCAGGTCGACGACGGCGGCGCGGTACTGCGGCTGCGCGGACGCCGTGGCCCAGTCCTGGGCGGCGATACCGGTAACGGTCGGCTGGTTGTCGGTGGGCGTCTCAGCAGGCGTGTCCATGCTGGGCACAATAGCCAAGTCCGCCGGCCTCGGACGCCCGCGGTGACGGCTTCGGCCGCCTGTTCCGGTCGCGCCCGGACGTCGCCCGGCGGCGGTCGGCGAGCGGTCGCCGTGACCCGATGACGTCCCGAACGAAACATTTGATCGGGTGCAGCTACGTGTTTCCGGGGTAGAGTGGTAATGCACCCGTCGACAGTCGGCCTGGCATCGACCTACGACGGGCCACGTGTGCAACACCTGGATGCCCGGTCGGTGGCCCGATCGGCTCCGAACCGACCGCCTTCCCGTCATCGGGAGGGGCCCACTCGCGGCTTGAGCGAGGGCAGCGGTCCCGCGCCTAAACGGCCGACCTATGGCCGTACGACACCTCTGCGCGGTCAGTGACTGATTCGTCCCACCCGACGCATCGGCTGCTCGACCCCCTCGCCGCCAGTGCCGCGTCTCACAGAAGAGGCAACATCCTGACCACCACGACTTTTCGCAGCCTAGGAATTCTCGACGAGACCGCCGAAGCCCTTGAGGCCGTCGGCATCATCACCCCCTTCCCGATCCAGGAGATGACGCTCCCGGTCGCCCTCGCGGGCAACGACGTCATCGGCCAGGCCAAGACCGGCACCGGCAAGACGCTCGGTTTCGGCCTGCCGCTGCTGGAGCGGGTCACCGTCGCCGCCGACGTCGAGGCCGGCCGCGCCACCCCTGACCAGCTCACCGACGCGCCGCAGGCGCTCGTCGTCGTCCCCACCCGCGAGCTGTGCCAGCAGGTCACCAACGACCTGCTCACCGCAGGCAAGGTCCGCGCGGTGCGGGTCACCGCGATCTACGGCGGGCGGGCGTACGAACCGCAGGTCGAGGCGCTGAAGAAGGGCGTCGACGTGATCGTCGGCACCCCCGGCCGCCTGCTCGACCTGTCCGGCCAGAAGAAGCTGAACCTCAAGCACGTCCGCGCCCTCGTCCTCGACGAGGCCGACGAGATGCTGGACCTCGGCTTCCTCCCCGACGTCGAGAAGATCATGGCCATGCTGCCCGCGCGGCGCCAGACCATGCTGTTCTCCGCCACGATGCCCGGCGCCGTGATCAATCTGGCCCGGCGCTACATGTCGCAGCCGACCCACATCCGCGCCACCGCGCCCGACGACCACGGCGCGACCGTGGCCAACACCACGCAGCACGTCTTTCGTGCGCACTCCATGGACAAGCCGGAGCTGGTCTCCCGCATCCTCCAGGCCGAGAGCCGCGGCCTGGCGATGATCTTCTGCCGCACCAAGCGGACCGCGGCCGATGTCGCCGAGCAGTTGGAGAAGCGCGGGTTCGCCTCCGGCGCGGTGCACGGCGACCTCGGCCAGGGCGCCCGTGAGCAGGCGCTGCGCGCGTTCCGCAACGGCAAGGTGGACGTCCTCGTCTGCACCGATGTCGCCGCACGCGGTATCGACGTCGAAGGCGTCACCCACGTGATCAACTACCAGACGCCGGAAGACGAGAAGACCTACCTGCACCGGATCGGTCGCACCGGCCGGGCCGGCGCCTCCGGCACCGCGATCACCCTGGTCGACTGGGACGACATCCCGCGCTGGCAGCTGATCAACAAGGCGCTGGAGCTGACCTTCAACGACCCGGAGGAGACCTACTCCACGTCTCCGCACCTCTACGAACTGCTCGGCATCCCCGCGGGCACCAAGGGGATACTGCCCCGGGCCGACCGGACCCGTGCCGGGCTCGACGCGGAAGTGGTCGAGGACCTCGGCGAGACCGGTGGC
>NZ_JACEGK010000761.1:0-2573 GCF_056859195.1 Streptomyces sp. NH27 | reverse complement strand
CCCCTTCCCTGACCACGACCGAGATCACGACCCAGCCCGACTGCTGGCAACGCGCGGCCGAACTCGCCCCGGAGCAGTCCGGCAAACTGCCGGCCCGCGGCGAACGGGTCGCGGTCATCGGCTGCGGCACCTCCTGGTTCATGGCCCAGTCCTACGCCACCCTGCGCGAGAGCATCGGGCACGGCGAGACCGATGCCTTCGCCGCCTCCGAGTTCCCGCTCGGCCGCAGCTACGACCGGGTGCTCGCGATCACCCGCTCCGGCACGACCACCGAAGTACTCAGGGCCTGCGAGCAGTTGCTCGGCTCCACTCCGGTCACCGCCATCACCGCCGACCCGAAGACCCCGGTGATGCAGGCCGCCGACGAGATCGTCGTCCTCGACTTCGCCGACGAGCAGTCCGTGGTGCAGACCCGCTTCGCCACCACCGCGCTGGTGCTGCTCCGCGCGCACCTCGGCGAGGACCTCACCTCCGCGATCGCCGACGCCCGCACCGCCATCACCGACGAGCTGGCACCCGAGGCACTCGCTGCCGAGCAGATCACCTTCCTCGGCACGGGCTGGACCTACGGGCTGGCCCAGGAAGCCGCGCTGAAGATGCGCGAGGCGGCCGGCGCCTGGACCGAGGCATACCCGGCCATGGAGTACCGCCACGGCCCGATCAGCATCACCGGACCCGGACGCGTCGCCTGGTCCTTCGGCCCGCTGCCCGACGGCCTGGCCGCGAACATCGCCGCCGTCGGCGGCCACCTGGAACACCGGCCCACCGCCGACCCGCTGGCCGACCTGATCCGCGCCCAGCGCCTCGCCGTCGCGATCGCCGAGGCAAAGGGCTACGACCCCGACCGCCCGCGCAACCTGACCCGCTCGGTCATCCTCTCCTGATTCCCATCTCCACCCACCTCCCTTCGACTGCTGACGATCCGTCCGAATCCGTTCGCACCCGCTCCGCACCTCCCGTCCGCCGCTCCCACGGCTGACCCACCCGCCCAATCGCCGGCGCGTTCCGTGCCGACCCACCGGTCCCCGCGCACACCCAGGGGACCCGGACCCCGAGGAAGCCCGCATGCCGACCGCTGCCACCGCCGAACTCGTCCTCGCCGCCCACGCGTCCGGCGGTGGTGTGGCCGCCTTCAACGTGATCACCCTGGAGCACGCCGAGGCGATCACCGCGGCCGCCGAGCAGACCGGCCTGCCCGTCATCCTCCAGATCAGTGAGAACGCCGTGAAGTTCCACGGCGGCCGCCTCGACGGCGTGCTCGCAGGTGCTGCTGCCGCCGCCGAAGCGGCCTCCGTGCCTGTCTCCCTCCACCTGGACCACGTGGAGGACGAGGCACTTCTCCGCGCCGGGGTCGCGGCCGGCGTGACCTCGGTGATGTTCGACGCGTCCGTCCTGCCTTATGAGCAGAACGTCAGTGCCACCTCCCGGGTCACCGAGTGGGCCCACACCCACGGGGTGTGGGTGGAGGCCGAACTCGGTGAGGTGGGCGGCAAGGACGGCGCACACGCCCCGGGGGTGCGCACCGACCCGGCCGAAGCGGCATCCTTCACCGCCGCCACAGGTGTGGACTCACTGGCTGTCGCAGTCGGCAGTTCGCACGCCATGACCGAGCGCACTGCCACCCTCGACCACGAACTCATCGGCCGGCTGCGCGAGTCCGTGGGCGTGCCGCTGGTCCTGCACGGCTCGTCCGGTGTGTCCGACGGCGAGTTGCGGCGGGCGGTCGCCGCAGGAATGGCGAAGGTCAACATCGGCACGGCCCTCAACATCGCCTTCACCACCGCCGTACGCGACCATCTCGCAGCCAACCCCACAGCGGTCGACCCGCGCCGCTACCTCCGCCCGGCTCGCGACGCGATGACGGCCACCGCTGCCCATCTGCTGCGGGTCGTGGCCGGCGAGCCCGAACAAGAGGACTGAAGCGGACGGAGCGAGATCGTCACGCACTCGAAGTCTCCCGCAGCCCGGCCGACCCGAAACGATCCACACCCACAGATGACTCGAACGAGTGACCGATAAGAGCTCCGGTGTGATCGATACTTCAGTAGCACCGGCCGTCACCTGGCATTTGTCACCGTTACGCGAGTTCCGTGTCACAGAAGATCAACAACCGCATGCGGTCGTCGCAGCCCGTCGTTGACCGGACGAAGGTGCTGATCGACATCCCTGTCGCATGGAGGTTCTTCATGACCGATCGAACTCTGTGGTCGTACGCGGACATCGCAGCCCATATCCGCGTGCAGGTCGACACCGTGCGCTCGTACCGCAAACACGGACACCTGCCGGAACCCGATGCGGTGAAGGGTGGGAAGCCCTTCTGGTACGCGGACACGATCCGGTCGTGGAGTGCCAGGCGTCCGGGCAACAGGGGGCACCGGGACACCGGTTGAGCTCTACGGCCACCTGACCCGCGCGATGAGTTGAGTGAGTACCGGGCGCGGGTCGGAAGGGGCGAGAGACGCACCCCGGCGCGGGCATGTCTATGTGCCGCGCCCGGTCAGCGGACAGGAACTGTCATCCGCGTCATTGTCCGGGGGCGGCAGGGGGGAAGGCAGAATCTCTCGGCCTTCCGT
>NZ_JACEGK010000760.1:0-2576 GCF_056859195.1 Streptomyces sp. NH27 | reverse complement strand
GCCTCAGCCCTTGATCTCGCAGATGACCGCGCCGGAGGAGATCGAGGAACCGACCTCCGCCTTCAGGCCGACGACGGTGCCGGAGCGGTGCGCGTTGAGCGGCTGCTCCATCTTCATCGCCTCCAGCACCACGATCAGGTCGCCCTCGGAGACCTGCTGGCCCTCCTCGGCGGCGACCTTCACGATGGTGCCCTGCATCGGCGAGGCGAGCGTGTCGCCGGACACGGCGGTGCTCGCCTTCGCCGCGGCCCGGCGCTTCGGCTTGGCTCCCGCGGCCAGCCCGGTACGGGCCAGCGTCATCCCCAGGTGCGCGGGCAGCGACACCTCCAGGCGCTTGCCGCCGACCTCGACCACGACGGTCTCGCGCCCGCCGGACTCCTCCTCGTCGGCCGCCGCACCCTTGAACGGAGGGATCGTGTTGTCGAACTCCGTCTCGATCCACCGGGTGTGCACCGTGAACGGGCCGCCGTCCGTCGGCGCGAACGCCGGGTCGACGACCACCGCGCGGTGGAACGGGATCGCGGTCGCCATGCCCTCGACGGTGAACTCGTCCAGCGCGCGGGCGGCCCGCTGGAGGGCCTGCTCGCGGGTCGCCCCGGTCACCACCAGCTTCGCCAGCAGGGAGTCCCAGGCCGGGCCGATCACGCTGCCGGACTCCACGCCCGCGTCCAGCCGTACGCCCGGACCCGAGGGCGGGGTGAAGAGGGTGACGGTGCCGGGCGCGGGAAGGAAGTTGCGGCCCGGGTCCTCGCCGTTGATCCGGAACTCGAAGGAGTGGCCGCGGTGCTCCGGGTCGTCGTAGCCGAGCTCCTCGCCGTCGGCGATCCGGAACATCTCCCGCACCAGGTCGATGCCGGAGACCTCCTCGGTGACCGGGTGCTCCACCTGGAGGCGGGTGTTGACCTCCAAGAAGGAGATGGTGCCGTCCTGGCCGACCAGGAACTCGCAGGTGCCCGCGCCGACATAGCCGGCCTCGCGCAGGATCGCCTTCGACGCGCTGTAGAGCTGCGCGTTCTGCTCCGGCGACAGCCAGGGCGCCGGGGCCTCCTCCACGAGCTTCTGGTGCCGGCGCTGCAACGAGCAGTCACGGGTGGAGACCACCACCACGTTGCCGTGCGTGTCGGCCAGGCACTGCGTCTCCACGTGCCGGGGCCGGTCCAGGTAGCGCTCGACGAAGCACTCGCCGCGGCCGAACGCGGCCACCGCCTCGCGCACCGCCGAGTCGTACAGCTCCGGGATCTCCTCCAGCGTGCGGGCGACCTTCAGGCCGCGGCCGCCGCCGCCGAACGCCGCCTTGATCGCGATCGGCAGGCCGTTCTTCTCGGCGAACGCGACGACCTCGTCCGCACCCGACACCGGGTCGGGGGTGCCGGCCACCAGCGGCGCGCCCGCGCGCTGCGCGATGTGACGGGCCGCCACCTTGTCGCCCAGATCGCGGATCGCCTGCGGCGGCGGGCCGATCCAGGTCAACCCGGCGTCGAGCACCGCCTGCGCGAACTCCGCGTTCTCCGACAGGAACCCGTAACCGGGGTGCACCGCGTCGGCACCCGACTCCGCCGCGGCCGCCAGTACCTTGCCGATGTCGAGATAGCTGGTCGCAGGGGTGTCGCCACCCAGTGCGTACGCCTCGTCGGCCACCCGGACGTGGACCGCGTCCCGGTCCGGCTCCGCGTACACCGCGACACTGCCGATACCGGCATCCCGACACGCCCGAGCGACACGGACAGCGATTTCACCGCGGTTGGCGATGAGCACCTTGCGCACGATGGCTCCCTCCTTGGAACAAGCAGAGTTTAGGCAATGGCCACACTTGAAACCGAGGCACCCCTACACGTGAGGTTGCCCACACAGAGGGTGATCCAGGGGCCCTGAGAATCCCTGGAAACCTGCTCATTCCAAGGTACGGCGCGGGTTGGCGCAATGTCCCGCACTCCCGTGTGTGGATCGGGTCTCGCATGTCGGCCGACCTGCGACGCGCCAATCCTTTGTGGAGTTCCTACGAAGAGAGCGCGGAAAGTTTGCTGCCGTACGTTCCCTGACGAGTGGTTGGGCCCGGACTCTTGCCGCCGGGCATACCCGTGAGTAGCCTGCGAGCCGCGGGGTACCAGGGGTAACTCCCTTGGAAAACCCGGCGGGTCGGGACGCGGTTCGGGTTCGGCCCGCGGGGACCACCCGGGACGGAACGCGACAAGGGGGACGATATGCGCAGAGGTATAGCCGTGGCCACCGCCGTGGTGCTCGTGCTCGACGCCCTCACCATCGCGCTGGTGAACTGGATACTCGGGCTGGCGGTCCGCCGTCAGCGGATGTCCCTCGGCGGGCTGCCGACCCACGCGATGGCCGTCGGGTCGTGGGTGGCGGGCGGGATATTCGCGCTCTTCCTGCTGTGCTGCGCGGCGCTGGTGGCCCGCATCGCGCTTCGCGACCGGATGGCCGGGAGGGTCGGCCGCATCGTGCTCATCGTCTGCGCCGTCATCCACGGGGTGGTCGGCGCCGCCGTGGTCGGGCTCGTCGGGTGGTACGCGTTCGTGGTGATGATGGTGATACTCGCGCTGCTCGTGGGCACGTTGCTGCTC
>NZ_JACEGK010000759.1:0-2597 GCF_056859195.1 Streptomyces sp. NH27 | reverse complement strand
GGCGGCCCGGGTGTCGCGGGCGCGGGCGGCCCGGTGTGCCACAGCGGGTGCTCCCGGCGCGCCCACCCGTGCGGGACCCGGCCGGTGCGCAGGCCCCGACGGGCTTCCGGGTCGCTGCCGGCCAGCCATACGTGCCCGGTGATGACGGCGGCGACCAGCAGCGCGAGCCAGTCGTGGACGAAGGTGGCGCCGGTCCGCCACAGCAGCGGGGTGAGCCGCGGGAACCACATGATCAGGCCGGTGCCCATCATGATCAGGATCGCGCCGACCGCGAAGGCCGCGTAGAGCTTCTGCCCGGCGTTGAACTTGCCCGCGTACCGCGAGTCGCGCCGGCGCCTGCGGGCGGCGATGCGCAGCCACTGCCAGTCGTGCGGGAAGAACCGGCCCAGCCGTCTGGTGTCGGCGCGGTAGGCGCGGGAGGCGAGGCCGAGCACGAGCGGTACGGGCAGCAGGATGCCGGACCACTCGTGCACGGTCACCACCAGCCGGCGGCGGCCCACGATCTCGGCGAGCGGCGGCAGGTAGAGGCAGGCGGCGGTGAACACGCAGACGGCCATGAGGGTGTTGAGGGTGCGGTGCACCCAGGTCTCGGCGCGAGTGAAGCGCCGTACGGTCCCGGCCGGGGCCGGGCGGTCACGATGTCGGCGCGTCATGGCGGCCGTTGGACTTTCCGACCCATCCGTCGACGTCATATCCGTAGTGCTCCCAGTAGCCGCGTTCGACCTTGTCGGTGACGGTGATGCCGGACAGCCACTTCGCGGACTTGTAGAAGTACATCGGGGCCGCGTAGAGCCGGACCGGGCCGCCGTGCGCGGCGGTGACCGGCTTGCCGTCCATGGTGAGGGCCACCAGCATGTCGCTGCGCCGGGCCTGCGCGAGCGTGAGGCTCTCGGTGTAGACGCCGTCGAAGCAGGTGAAGTGCACTGCGCTGCCAGGGGACTTGACGCCGGCCGCGTCGAGCAGCGTGGACAGCCGCACCCCGGTGAACGCGGTCTTGGGCACCCGCCAGCCGGTGACGCACTGCACGTCGCGCACCAACCGGGTCTGGGGCAGCGCCCGCAGGTCGGCGAGGCGGTACGACGCGGGTTTGTCCACCAGCCCGCCCACCGTCAGCCGGTAGTCGCTCTCGCCGCGGTGCGGGATGGAGTCGGAGACCGAGTAGAACCGGAAACCGCCGCCACCGGGCAGCAGCCCGGTCACCCCGGTCGGGTCCTTCGCGCTGACCGAGGCGAGAATCGAGTCGAGCCGGCCCTGCACCGCGCCGCCGACCCCCACGCCGACGGCGCCGAGGCCGAGCATGCCCAGCACGACCCGCCGCCCGACCGGTGAGCCGCGGCCCTCCTCGGGGCCGGGTTCCGAGTCCGGTTCGGGGCCGCCCTCGGCGCCCTCGGCGGCCGGGCCGGCCCTGTGGTTGTCCATGCAGCGATTCGAGCACGCGCGACCGCCGGGAACCAGTGCCGGCGGCCGATGTCAGCGTTTCGTCATATCTCGGCGCTTGCGCCGGGCGCTGCGCCTCGGGCACGAGCGGGACCGGAAGCACGGCGGCAGGCGCGGCTACGGCAGCGGGCCCGGCCCCGGACCACGCTCCGGGCAGGGGCTCAACTGCCGTACGGCGGCGGCCCGTTCCCGTACGCCCTCGGCCTGTGAACCCACTACCGTTCCGCCACGGCCGCGAGCAGCTCCGCCGGCGACGACTCGGCACCCGAGCAGCCCGGGCGCGCCGCCACCGAGCCCAGCCCGGGCTCCCCGTCGGCGTCCCCGTTCCCGCCCGCGCCCGCGCCCCGCGGCATCCGCCAGGACCCGATCCGGGCCGCGATAAACACCCGGTAGGACTCCGAGTTGCGGTAACCCCCGCAACGGGTGAACCTGATTACGCATCACGGAGTACTGCCGCAGTCACTCTACGCATTCCCGCTCAAGTGTTCCCATCGGAGCGGTGAAGCCCGGTCCCCGCATGGGTGCCGGCCCCACCGCGGAGGGAGTCGCAGCCGTGATCATGCAATCCGACCAGACCGACCCAGCCATGCGCGAGTGCGCACTCGAACTCGAAGCGCACCCCTACCGCATCCAGCAGATCCGCCGCATCGTGTCCGCCCAACTGCGCTACTGGCGGGTGGAGTCGCTCGTCGACGCGGCCGCCACCAGCATCAGCGAGCTGCTTGCGAACGTCCATCTCCACGCCAAGCCCGACAAGCGGTGCGCGGTGACGATGAGCCTGGCGCCGGACCGCCTGACCGTGGCCGTCGCCGACCACGACACGCGGCTGCCGCACCTCCAGCCGATGGAGCCGACCGCGACCACCGGCCGCGGGCTGGCGATGGTCGAGGCGATGTGCGACGGCTGGGGCACCGACCTGCTCCCCGACGAGACCGGCAAGGTGGTGTGGTTCATGCTGCGCACGCCCACCCAGCAGCCGAAGCTCGTACCGCTGCGGACCGCCGCGGTACCCCTGGAGGAGACCGTGCCCGCGGAACGTGTCGTGGTCGCGGCCTCGGTCGCCTGACCGCCCGTCGAACCGCCCGTCGAACCCCACGTCGGACACCACGTCCGGCACCGCGCCTGACGCGGACCGCGCAGACGCGCGCAGAGCGCAGGCG
>NZ_JACEGK010000758.1:0-2602 GCF_056859195.1 Streptomyces sp. NH27 | reverse complement strand
CGTCATCGAGTCGTGCCGGCGCCGCGGCGGTCGGCCCGCGCTCTCCGGCTGGTACACGATCCGACACACGCGGGGGGAGACGTGCTCGGCCCTCTACCATGATCGCCACATCGTCTCGACTTGGAGTGTCGATGCTCTCCCTGACCGAATTTCTGCCGGACCGGGCGGCCGAGGATGCTGTTGTCCGCGCGCTTGACGAGATGCGCCGCGTTTACACCATGCAGGGGCACTTGGATAAACTGCGGGGTCCGGTAGCCGACCTCGTCGCGAGCCCGGACCCGCAGGCTGTCTACACACACCGTGACGCAATATCCCGCGAACACTTCGTGATGCTCTACGCCGCGGAGACGGACTGCGTGCCGCTGTTCCGATTGCGGATCGAGGGGGTCGGCGATCGAAGCAACCTGCAGTTCTTCTTGTTGGTGGCGGGGCGGATGGGTGCAGCTTCTGTCATCCGGTACCTCTGCGGGCAAGGCGTCGACGTCAACGCCGCCGAGGACGACGGCACGCACCGGCACACCGCTCTGCACTGGGCGGTGTACCAGAACCACACTGACGCCGTAGCCGCGTTGATCGCACAACCGGAGATCGACCTCGAACGTGTCGACGGGCACGGGACGACCGCGCTCGACCTGGCCCTCTACCAGTCCCACCGCATCAAGTCGGCGGAGCTGCTTACGGCCGCGGGAGCGCATATCCGTCCCGACACGGTCGTGCACGTCGCCCGGCACAACCTACCGGCGCTGGAGATCGTGCTGCGTCACGGAGCGGACCCGAACGCTTTCGGCCTGAAGACCGGCATCGCACCGCTGCACGCCGCAGCCATGACCCTCCGGGAGGACGCCGTTCGGCAACTGCTCCAAGCCGGCGCCGACCCGCTGCTACCGACCCGGCGCCAGTTCAGGGCCGCACGTGTGAAGTACCCGCGTGGTGCCACCCCCGTCGACTACCTCGACTTGGCCGGTCCCCATGCGGTGGGGCTGGCCTCCTCGGAGGAGTCCCGGCTGGTGCTGGCGGCCCGGATCGCCGAGCTGCGCGACCTTCTCACTGGGGCGGTCGGCGAATGCGCTTCATCGCGCGCCTGAGAATGCTGCTCGCGCGCCTGAGAATGCTGCTCGAGACGGCCGCCGAGCAGCAGCGTTTCGACCGCAACACCCGGCGCCGCCGCGAAGTCCCCACCGACGGCTGGCGGATGGAACACCTGTCGGCGGCGACCGGATAGGACAGGGCCTGACCACGTGACTCGGCGAAGAGGTTCACGAACACGTAGTCGCGCTGTCGAGGTCTCCGTACTCGGCGTGCAGGTAGTCGCTCCACAGCCGCAGCAACTCGGCGCTGACCGGGATGGATCTCTGCTCGCGCGACTTCGACCCGGCGCGGTCGGCGTCGGTCCGGGCAACGACCGTGAGCCCCCGGCGACCCACCAGATGGTCCATCAACTCGTCGCTCTCGGGCTGCTCGAGGTGGTGCCGAACCCCCGCTCGGACGATCGAAACTCGTCGTACTCACGCCGGAAAGTCTCACCCGCCGCCGACAGGCGCTGGAACTGCTCGACGATCTGGAGACCGAGCCGGCGCACCGGATCGGGAAGCGACGCGTCACGGCGCTGCGCGACGCACTCGAACAGGGCTGGGCGGCACCGCCACCGTTACCGTTACCGCAGACCGTTCGTACACTGCTGACCGTTCGTAGCCCGGATCGCGCGTCCGGCGTCAGGTCGGCGTCGTCGGCAGTACGGTCGGCGTCCGGCACCTGCGGGGCCGCGGAACCGACACACCTGTTCAGCGCAAGATCCCACACGGACTGTAGGGCGGCAGGGTCTCATGTGCCTATGCCGATGCCTCTCCCCCTGCGCCGCGGAAGCGGCAACCACCATCGCCGGGCAGCCTTCAAGGCCGCCGTGGGCGTCAGTACGGCCGCAGCCGTCGCGGGCGCGTGTTTCGCCGCCTTCAGCCCGAACGCCGCCGCGGCGGCAGGCGACGTGGCCACCAGCACCCTGGCCGACCTGACCGTCTCGGACGTCCCCGTGGCGGGGCTGACCGCGTTCCACGGCGTGTTCGGCACGGCCGGTTCGGCGCCCGACGAGGGGCTCGACGAGGGCGACTTCTCCGACCCGTCCGGCGTGTTGCAGCACCTCACCGACCACGGGAACGGGATCGCGCGTACCGACGCGGAGCCGGCGAAGAACTACGCGCAGGCGCAGGCGTCCGGCTTCACCCTGGCCCTGACCCGTCCGGACTTCCTCAGCGTGGGGTCCCTCGACTCGTACGCGGAGTGCATCCCCGCGCCGATCGGCCCGCTCGCCCTCGCCTACGCGCACACGGACTCCGACGTGATCGACGTCCTGGGCCGCGAAGTGCCCCCGGGCACCACGCAACTGGACGTCACCGGCGCCGAACTCGGCGTCGACAGCGTCAGCACGGCCACGCTCGCGGTTGTCTACGACCGGTTCGAGGACCCGGCCGGCGGGGCCTACCAGCCAGTGTCCTCCGCGCGCGCCGGCCTCGACGTCACGATCACCGGCACCTTCCGCGGCACGGACGGGGCCGTCGCGTACGACGGTCCGGTCACCCGCCTGCAACTCGGCCACGTCGCCGTGACC
>NZ_JACEGK010000757.1:0-2620 GCF_056859195.1 Streptomyces sp. NH27 | reverse complement strand
GGGCTGCTCAACCTCAGCGGCCTCGGCCTCGGTTACGCGTTCATGCGCCGCTGGCTCGGCCTCGCGATCTGCCTGATCGCCACCGGCGCGCTGGTGGTGATCGCGCTGCCCGCCAAGCCGGACGGCGTCTCCGGCGGTCTCCTCGCCGGCTATCTGGCCTTCCTGGTGCTGGCCGCCGCACACGGCGCGTGGCGCGGCCTGCGCACCCGCCTGTCGTGGCCGCCGCTCGCACCGGTCGCCGTCGTCGTCGGCCTGGTACTGCTGGCCGTGCCGGCCGGCGGCGTGGTCCTCTACGACAACGCGCGTGACAGCGCGACGCAGAAGATGCTGCTGGACCGCCTCGCCGCCGCCGACAGCAAGGTGACCGCCGCCAAGGGCAAGGACTTCCCGTCCGCCCAGCCCGAGTTCAAGTCGGCCCTGGCCTCCTACCGCGACCTCAAGAAACACCACTCCGGCTCCAAGGCCGCCAAGTTGGTGCCCGACCGCATGCAGACGTTCTACAAGACGGTCGCCGCGCCGTACGACCAGCAGCAGTACTGCGACGCCATACCCCCGCTGAAGTACCTGCGCAACGTGCCGGATACGTTCGGCAAGGACGGCCTCGGCTCGCTGGACACCTGGCCCGACGACCGGCTGGCGACGTCGCTGTACGAGTGCGGGGCGACCGACCTGGCGAGCACCGACCAGTCCACCGCGTCCGGCGGCGACGAGAACGACCTCGGCGAACTGCTCACCACCTTCCCGCAGTCGCCGCAGGCCGCGAAGGTGGAGCCGGCGGTCAGCTCCACCATCGACAAGGCGGCCACGGCGATCGGCGGCAGCGACCCCTGCGGCGCCACCCAGAAGGTGACCGGCCTCGGTTCCTTCGCCTCCACCCTGTCCGGCAAGGCGCAGGGCAGCGCCGCGGCCGCCCTGGCCAAGGACGCCTCACGCGCCAACGGCCATGTGGAGTCGGGTACTTATTCGTGCGGCGTGCACCAGTACAAGTCCGGTGACTTCGACACGGCGCTCACCACGATGAACGACTTCACCAGCACTTACCCGCACGACAAGAACAAGGCGCTGGCCCACAAGTTCGCCATCGCCGCGGAGATCGCCAAGGAGGAGTCCGCGGCGGGCAAGCACGTGCCGACGATGGCCTCCGGCGGCAGCATCAAGCTGATCGTCAGCAACGACAGCCCGGACCCGGTGGAGATCCTCTACACCGGCAAGGTCACCGGCAGCTTCACCCTCAAGGCGTGCGGGAGTTGCCACGAGTACTCCAGCGAGATCAGCGCGCAGGGCAGCGCCTGCCAGGCCAGCGGCAAGCACTACCCGAAGCGGACCATCTACCTCCCGACCGGCACCATCTACTTCCTGCACAAGCCGTCGGGCGATTCGTCCGCCAGCTCCCACGCGGACTCCGAGACGCTGCGTTCGGGCAGTTACTACACGGACTGTGCCTACACCGTGACGTCCTACGGCGGTTTCTGACCGCCCGCGGAACGGAAAACGGACCCCCGGGGCGGCCGCCACCGCCGCACCGGGGGTCCGTTGTGCCCCCACCGGGTGACCCGGGGGCGACGCCGCACGCCGCAGGTACTACTCTCAGCCGCCGTACAGGTGTCAGTCGGAAGAGGTACGGCAAGTGGCCGGACATGCATACATCGGGTCGTTCACGTCGGCGGGCGGGCACGGGATCACCGCCGCCGAGGTCGACCCGGGCACGGGCGCGCTGACCGCGCTCGGCCACACCGCCGAGGTGCGGAACCCGTCCTTCCTCACCGCATCCGCCGACGGGGGCACCCTCTACGCGGTCGGCGAGACCGATCCGGACGGCATGGCCGCCGCGTTCTCGCTGGCCGACCCGACCGCCCCCAAGCTGCTCGGCACCCCCGTCCCGGTCCGTGGCGGCGCCCCCACGCACCTGGCGCTGCACCGCGGCCACCTGCTGACCGCCAACTACTCGGCGCCCGGCAGCGTCAGCGTGCTGGCCGTCGAGGACGGCGGCGCGCTCGGCGCGGTCCGGTGCGTGCTGGAGCACGAAGGCGACGGACCCGACCAGCAGCGCCAGGAGGCCCCGCACGCGCACGCGGTGCTGCCCGACCCCAGCGGCCGCTGGCTGCTGAGCGTGGACCTCGGCACGGATTCGGTACGGGTCTGCGAACTGGAAGCGGTCTCCGGCGAGTTGGAGGTCGAGCGCGAACTCGGCCTGCGCTCCGGCATCGGCCCGCGCCACCTCACCTTCCACCCCGCCGGCGGCCACGCCTACGTGATGAACGAGCTGGACTCGGTCGTCACCGTCTGCCGTTGGGACGCCGACAAGGGCAGCCTCCGGCCGCTCGCCGAGGTACGGGTGCTGCCCGACGGGGCCAAGAGCGAGAACTACCCCTCGGAGCTGGTCGTCTCGCCCGACGGCCGGTTCGCCTGGGCCGCCAACCGCGGCCACGACAGCATCGCGGTGCTCGCCATCGACGAGACCGGCGAGCAACTCGAACTCCTCGACACCGTCAGCTGCGGCGGCGCCTGGCCGCGCCACCTCACCCTCGACCCGTCCGGCACCCGCCTGTACGCCGCCAACGAGCACTCCGGCGACGTGAGCTGGTTCGAGGTCGACCCGGCCACCGGTATCCCCAAGCAG
>NZ_JACEGK010000756.1:0-2621 GCF_056859195.1 Streptomyces sp. NH27 | reverse complement strand
GGCCGGAACGTCACCACGAAAGTAAGTCAGCCCCCCGTCCCCCGCGATCCGGTGTCGGCCGAACCGCTGACCGCCGCCATGCCGGTCAGCGCGGTGAACGCGGCGGTCAGCGCGGCCAGCCCGGCCGCGACGTGCGGCACCGCGACCGGGTCGGCGGCGGCCAGCGCGGCCTGCCGCTCGGCCTCGGTCGTGCCGAGCAGCACGCCGGTGCCGATCCGTACCCTCGGCTCCTGCGGGTCGTCACCGAAGCGGTGGCCCCCGGGCACCGGGCGGCCGAGCGAGGCACCGAGCCGCTCCTCGGCCTGCCGCGCCGCGTTGGGTCCCGACGGCCCGGCGGTCGGGTAGAGCTGGAAGCCCGCCTGCGGCGGCCGGCAGGACGCCCCGGCCTCGGTGATCGCCCGGTGCGCGGCGGCCGCCGTCCGCGCGTGCACGCGGTTCGCGGCGGCGCCGCGCTCGACGACCTCGGGCGGCTCGCCCAGCACGTACGCGGTCGCGGCGGCGACGGACGCGGGCAGCACCGCGCGCAGCGCGGCCAGCACATCGGCGGCGCGCAGCCGCCAGGACGTGCCGTGCGCGGTGTCGGGGAAGCGGGCCAGCGCGGCCGGCACCCCGGCGGGGACCAGGGTCGCGCCGAGGTCGGTGAGCACCACCGTGTGCTCGGGCAGCATCTCGGCTGGGCTGAGCAGGAGCGTCTCGCGGTGGTACAGCGTGTCGGAGTACGTCTCGTCGGACACGATCAGCAGGCCCGCCTCCGCGGCGGCCTCGCACGTCTCGTGCAGCAGCTCGGGCGCGGTGACGGTGCCGGTCGGGTCGTCCGCGGCCGACAGCACCAGCAGCCGCGGGTCCCCACCCTGCGCCCGGGCCCGCCGTACCGTCTCCAGCAGCGCGACCGGGTCGGGTACGCCGCCGCCCTCCGCAGGCGTCGGCACGGTGTGCACGCGGCGGCCGAGCAGCCGCACCACCGGGTGCTGCCACGCCGCGGCCGGGCGGGCCAGCACCGGGTCGCCCTCACTTGCCGCCAGCACCGCGAGCAGCAGCTGCTCCGCGCCCGGCGCGGCCAGCACATGGGCCGCGCCACCGGGCAGCGCCCTCCTCGACCAGTACCCGTCCGCCGCCTCCAGCAGTTCGCGGTCACCCCCGGCCGGCTCCGTCCCGGCCGACGCGGCGGCCAACCGCGCCCCCCAATACCCGGGCACCGGCAACCCCGGATCGGGCCTCACCTCATACGCCCACGGCATCGCGCACCTCCAGGTGCGAAGACAGCCCACTAGGCCCACCTTCCCCCGTTTCCCCACCCTGCGCCCGTTGAGCCGTCCGTGGGTACGGTTCGCCGTGTACCGGGGCGCCCATTTTGTATCGGCGCGGGGACGTGGGAGCCGTTCTTACGGATGGGTGCTGCTGCGTAGAACGGTTCGCCCCGGTCGGCGAGCCCAATTCCGTATCGGCGCCGGTACGTGGGAGCCGTTCTTACGCGTTGGGCACCCGCTCAGCCCCTTTTTTGCCGCCCTCTCGCCTCCGGGCTCCCCCAGCGCTTCGCCTGGGAGGTGCCCCCACCTTTCGACACCGGCGCGCCCTTTGGCTCGATTGCTACACCGGCGAACCGTCCTTACGCGAGCGCACCCATGCGTAAGAACGGCTCCTCCGTCACGGCGCCCCTGTTCCCACGGCTCCCCGTGACGGTTCCGGCAGGTGCGTGAGCCGGGAGCCGGGGTAGCTGTGCGGCATGACGTATCCGTGGAAGGACTGGGACCGGGAGCTGTTCACGGCGGTGGCGGGTCGGCATTGGCCGGGTGCGGAGCCGGTGCTGCCCCGGTTGAGCCGGATCGCGAACCACGGGCGGCTGTGGTTCGGGCTCGCCGCGGGGATGGCGGCGGTGGGCGGCCCCGACGGCCGGAAGGCCGCACTGCGGGGAGTGGGGTCGCTGGCGCTGGCCTCGTTGGCGGTCAACACGCTGGGCAAGGGCGCGGTGCGCAGGGCGCGCCCGCTGCTGGACACGGTCCCGGTGATCAGGCGGTTGCAGCGGCAGCCGGTCACGACGTCGTTCCCGTCCGGCCACGCCGCCTCCGCCGCGGCGTTCGCCGCGGGTGTGGCCGTGCAGTCGGGCGCGTGGGGTGCGGCGGTGGCGCCGGTCGCGGCGGGCGTGGCGTTCTCCCGGGTCTACACCGGTGTGCACTATCCGAGCGACGTGGTGGTGGGTGCCGCGCTGGGTGTCGGCGCGGCACTGCCCGTACGGGCGCTGCTTCCGGTGCGGCGCCGCCCGGAGCCGGGGCCGTCGGCGCGGGCGCCCGGGCTGGCCGGCGGGCGCGGTCTGCACGTGGTGGCGAACACCGCGTCGGGCCCGCCGCCGCTGCTGAGCACGCCGGCGGACCGGATCGCCGCGGCCCTGCCGGAGGCGGTCGTCGCGGAGTGCACGGAGGACGACGACCTGGTCGAGTTGCTGGAGCGGGCCGCGAAGTCGGCGGTGCGGGACGGCGGCGCGCTGGGGGTGAGCGGCGGCGACGGCACCGTACGGGAGGCGGCCGCGGTGGCACTGCGGCACGGCCTGCCGCTCGCGGTCTTCCCCGGCGGCACCCACAACCACTTCGCCGCCGACCTGGGGTTGCTGTCGGTCGAGCTGACCG
>NZ_JACEGK010000755.1:0-2628 GCF_056859195.1 Streptomyces sp. NH27 | reverse complement strand
GATATATGGCGCCGGACCCTAGACGCTCACGCGGCACAACACATAGTCTCGCGTCGTTCCGCCTGTATGAATCGTTTCACATCTATCGTGGGGGCCACGCACACGCCTCCCGTGCGCGACCGTTCGACCCGCAAGGCGCTCGGCGCCCCTTCGGGCGCAGAACTGTCATGGTCATGATCCGATTCGACAGGAGCCGACATGGACCGTCCGACCCGCCAGACGGGCAACCCGGAGTCTCCCGCCCGCCGCACCGTGCTCAGGTCCCTGGGCGCCGCGGGTGTCGCCGCCGCGGCTGCTCCGCTGCTGCCCGCGACCTCCGCGCACGCCGAGAGCGCCGACGTGTCGCTGCCGATCGACTGGCGCGGCGCGGGCCGCGTGTCCAGGACGACACCGACGCTCCAGGTCGTGGTGAACCCCAAGATCCGGCGGGAGTCGCCGATCCACGACAGCGTCTACCGGGCGCTGCGGAACCTCGACACCGACTACGTGCGGTTCGTGCCGTGGTACCCGTACCCGAAGCTCGGCGTGGCCGAGCTGGAGCCGCCGGCCGACGGCCGTACCAGTTGGGACTTCTCGCTCATCGACCCGCTCGTCGAGGACTTCGAGAAGGCCACCCGCGGCAGATCGACGATCCTCAACTTCAGCACCATCCCTGAGTGGATGTGGCAGCCCAAGCCGTGGACGCTGAAGGACGGCGCGCTGCGCGTGGTCGGTGGCGACAACGGCATCGCCGCGAGCGGCACGGACTGGACCGACTACGCCTTCGCCGTCGACGTCACCCCGCTGGAGACCGGCGCCCAGAACGGGGCCACCTACGCGCAGGCGGGCTGGATGGTCCGGATGCAGGACCCCGGCAACGGCTACGGGTTCCTCCTGTCGAACTACCCGTACACCGCACCGGCGCAGAGCGGCTACCTCGTCTTCGTCCCGTTCGAGGACGGCCGGTCGGGCCCTGTCCGGCCCACGGTGCTGCCCTTCGCGGTCGAGGACGGCCGGACCTACCAGGTGCGCACGACCGTGGCCGGCTCCACCCTGACCGTCAGCGTGAACGGTACGGACGTGCTGACCGTGCACGACGAAACCTTCGCCGCCGGGACGGTCGGATTCCGCGAACACGGCTCGGAGTCGGCCGACTTCGACAACGTCGTCGTGACGTCGGCCGACGGGGCGACGCTGCTGACCGACGACTTCTCCGGCGACCTGTCCCGGTGGGCGGCGCCGGTCGCCTACCCGGACGACCCTGACGAGCCGGCCTTCGGCTACTCGCAGGGGCAGCGCCTCGCCGTGCCGGTCTCGGTCGTCGCCGACTACTACCGGCGGCTGGTCTCCTGGTACACCGCCGGCGGCTTCACCGACGAGTACGGCGCATTCCACCGGTCGCCGTACCACTACCAACTGCCGTACTGGGAAGTGCTCAACGAGGTCGACTTCGAGCACTCCATGAGCCCGCAGGAGTACACGGAGCTGTACGACGCGATCGTCACCGCGATCCACGAGGTGTCGCCGCGCACCAAGTTCGTCGGGCTGGCGCTCGGCAACTCCGCCCGCTTCGACTTCTACCGCTACTTCCTCGACCGGACCAACCACCAGGCGGGCATCCCACTGGATCTGATCAGCTATCACTTCTACGCCAAGCCCAACTCCGCGGACACCGCGGACGACTACGGGCCGGACGGCTTCGCGCAGGCGGACAGGTTCCTCGCGACGGTGGCACAGGTCGAGCAGATCCGCACCTCGCTCGCACCCGAAGTCCGCACCACCGTAGATGAGTTGGGCACAATCCTGCCCGGCTCGGCCACCCAGTCCGACCCCGCGCCGTTCCCCGACGCGTACTGGAACTTCTCCGGCGGCATCTACGCCTACGTCTTCGCCCGGCTCGCGCTGATGGGCATCGACATCGTGGGCGAGAGCCAGTTGATGGGCTACCCGAGCCAGTATCCGTCGGTGTCGATGCTCGACTGGACGACCGGCGCGCCCAACGCCCGTTACCGGGTACTGGAGTTGATCCTCGACGAGATCCGGCCCGGCTGCCGGCTCATCGAGGTCCCGGATCAGCCCTCCGGCGACGTTTACGCGCTCGCGCTCGACGACAAGGGCCGCCGCAAGGTGTTGCTGGTCAACAAGACCAACGCGCCGGTCACCGTCACCATCGACGGGCTGCGCGGAGCCCACGTCAGGGTGGTGGACCAGAAGTCGGCGGGCGGCGACATCCGCGGCGAGTGGAGCAGCACCGACTCCTACCCGCTGGGCGGTTACGCGGTCGCGGTGGCGACGCTCACGACGTAGACCGACCGGCAAGCCGTTACGCTCGGCGCAACCGACCTGTGGAGGCCCCGTGTCCGGGTATGTCACCGTGCTGACCACGACCGACAGCGCCGAACGCGCCGAGCAGTTGGCGCGGGTGGCGGTCGAGGCCCGCGCCGCGGCGTGCGCGCAGATCGACGGGCCGATCCGTTCCGTGTACTGGTGGGAGGGCGAGGTCCGGGCGGAGCAGGAGTGGCGGGTGCTCTTCAAGACTCCCGCCGAGCGCTACGACACGCTCGAAGCGGTGCTCAAGGCCGCCCACACCTACGACACCCCGGAGATCATCGCGGTGCCGGTCAAACGGGGCAGTGCGCCCTACCTGGC
>NZ_JACEGK010000754.1:0-2646 GCF_056859195.1 Streptomyces sp. NH27 | reverse complement strand
GCGTCCTTCCCCACCAAGTCCTCGTCGTCAAAAGGGATGAAAATCCCCCCGGTCATCCCCGGCAGCCCCGCCACCTCGTCACCGGCCTGCAGCCGCCCGTCGCCCAGCCCGCCGCCCCACCACTCCGGCTCCCCTTCGCCACGCGACCGCGGCGTGTCCCGGCGGGAGGCCGGCTCCTCGTCACGCGACTTCGGCACCGCCGCCCTGCGCGGCTTCGCGTACGGCCCGTACGAACCCGGCGCGGGCTCCCCGACCGGCGGCTCACCAGCACCAGCACCAGCACCGGAGGCGGTAGCGGCAGCGGAGGCCGCAGCGGACCTGCCCGTCCTCCGGGAGCCCGCCGCCGCATCGACGACCTCGCCAGGGTTGCCGAGCTGTCCCAGGATGCGTTGCACCGCCGCCGCGTTGTCCCCGTCCCCGCCGCCCCTGGCCTGCTCGATGTCCGACCGCAACTGCGCCACCAACCGCATCCGGTCCGCCGCGGGAAGCGCGGTCTGCGCCAGGTCACCGACCCGGCTCAGGTAGTCGAACACCAGCCGGTCGCTCTCCACGCCCACCGCCGGGCTCCTTCCGCCGTCCGCCGCACACGCCGCCCGCCACGACGACCGTACCCGTCCCCTTCAGTCCATGCGGCTAATGTGGGACGGATGGATACGGCAGAGCCGCGCACCCTCGCGGAGGACCTGCGCGCACGTGACGACGACGCGCTGGCCCGCCTCCTGCGTGCCCGGCCCGACCTGCTCGCCCCGGTCCCCAACGACCTGACCCAGCTCGCGACCCGCGCCGCCACCCGCGCGTCCGTGTTGCGCGCGCTGGACCAGGTCGACGCGTTCACCCGCCAGGTCGCGGAGGCGCTCGCGGTGACCGCCGACCCGTGCCCGTACGACGCGCTACGCGCGCTGATGGCCGGCGCGGACCGGGCCGACGGCGCCGCCCCGCTCGGCAAGCCGCTGCCCGCCGACCTCGCCGGGGCGGTCACGGCCGCCCTGCCCGGCGCGGTGGAGCAGTTGCGCACCCGGGGCGTGCTCTGGGGCGGCGAGGACCGGCTGCGGCTGGTGCGCGCGGCCCGCGACGTGCTGGCGCCGTCGCCCGCGGTGGCGTCCGCGACCGGGCTCGGCCCATCCGTCGGCGAGGCCACCGCGGGCATGTCGCCCGCCCGGCTCCAGGAGATCGTGGCCGACGTGGGCCTGCCGGCCACCCACGACCCGGTGAGCGCGACCCGCGCGCTGGCCGAACTCTTCGCCGATCCGGCCGGGTTGGGCCCGCTGCTCGACTCCGCGCCCGAAGGCGTCCGCACCGTGCTCGACCGGCTGGTGTGGGGGCCGCCGTACGGCGAGGTGCGGGACGCGACCGCGCCGGTGCGGGCGAAGGACGCCACGACGGCCGTGCAGTGGCTGCTCGCCCGCGGCCTGCTGCTGCCCGCCGGCCCGCACAACGTCGCACTGCCCCGCGAGGCGGCCCTCGCACTGCGCGGCGGCCGCGCGCACCGCTCCCCGCAGCCGTCGCCGCCGCCGATCCCGCCCGTGCCGCGCACCCCGCGCACCGTCGACCTCACCGCGGCCGGCCAGGCGCTGACCGCGGTGCGCACCGTCGCCGAACTGCTCGCCGCGTGGGAGACCGGCGGGCCGGCCGTGCTGCGGGCCGGCGGGATCAGCGTGCGCGACCTCAAGCGGACCGCGGCGGCCCTCGACCTGCCCGAGCCGCAGGCCGCCTTCTGGCTCGAACTCTCCTACGCCGCAGGGCTGGTGGCCGCGGACGGCGAGGTCGATGAGGTGTACGCACCGACGCCCGCGGCCGACGGATGGGCCCAACTCCCCCCGCACCGGCAGTGGTCGGCGCTGGCCGCCGCCTGGCTGACCGCGACCCGCACCGCCGGGCTGGTCGGCAGCCGGGACCCGAAGGGCCGGGCGCTGGCCGCGCTCGGGCCCGACCTGGACCGCCCGCTCGCGCCCCAAGTACGGCGTGCCGCAATCGACTTGCTCGCCGATGCGGCGCCCGGCACGGCCGCGGACCGGGACGCGCTGCTGGCCCGGCTGCGCTGGGACCGCCCGCTGCGGCCGGGCGCCGACGCGCTGCGTACGAACCTGCTCGACTGGACCCTCCAGGACGCCGAGGCGCTGGGCGTCACCGGCCGCGGCGCGCTCGCCGCGCACGCCCGGCCGCTGCTGGCCGGCGACCCGGACGCGGCGGCCACCGCGCTCGCCCCGCTGCTGCCCGAGCCGCTCGACCACGTGCTGCTCCAGGCCGACCTCACCGCCGTCGCCCCCGGCCCGCTGGTCGCCCCGCTCGCCGAGATGCTGGGCATGCTGGCCGACATCGAGTCCAAGGGCGGCGCCACGGTCTACCGCTTCACCCCCGAGTCGGTGCGGCGCGCCCTGGACGCGGGCCGCAGCGCCGCCGAGTTGCAGTCCTTCCTGACCACCCACTCCCGTACGCCCGTGCCGCAGCCGCTGAGTTACCTCATCGACGACGTGGCGCGCCGGCACGGCACGCTGCGGGTCGGCGCGGCCGCCGCGTACCTGCGCTGCGACGACGACGCCGTGCTCACCGAACTCCTCGCCGACCGCCGGGCGAACGGCCTCGGCCTGCGCCGGCTGGCCCCGACCGTGCTGGCCGCGCAGGCCGACCCGGCCACCCTCCTGGAGC
>NZ_JACEGK010000753.1:0-2656 GCF_056859195.1 Streptomyces sp. NH27 | reverse complement strand
CCTCTCCGCCCTGCCCCGCGGGCTGCCTCGCGGCCTGCCCGCGCGCCCTACTTCGTCGTCTTGGTCTCGCCCTCGGAGTCTGTGGACAGCACCGCGATGAACGCCTCCTGCGGGACCTCCACGTTGCCGACCATCTTCATCCGCTTCTTGCCCTCCTTCTGCTTCTCCAGCAGCTTGCGCTTACGGGAGATGTCGCCGCCGTAGCACTTGGCGAGGACGTCCTTGCGGATGGCGCGGACCGTCTCACGGGCGATCACCCGGGCCCCGATGGCCGCCTGGATGGGCACCTCGAAGTTCTGCCGCGGGATCAGCGCGCGCAGCTTGCCGACCAGCCGCACCCCGTAGGCGTACGCCTTCTCCTTGTGGGTGATCGCGGAGAACGCGTCGACCTTGTCGCCGTGCAGGAGGATGTCGACCTTCACCAGGTCGGCGCTCTGCTCGCCGGTGGGTTCGTAGTCCAGCGACGCGTAGCCGCGGGTCTTGGACTTGAGCTGGTCGAAGAAGTCGAAGACGATCTCGGCCAGCGGCAGGGTGTAGCGGATCTCCACCCGGTCCTCGGAGAGGTAGTCCATGCCGAGCAGCGCGCCGCGCCGGTTCTGACACAGCTCCATGATCGCGCCGATGAACTCGGTGGGGGCGAGCACGGTGGCGCGCACCACCGGCTCGTGCACCTCGGCGATCTTGCCCTCGGGGAACTCGCTGGGGTTGGTGACGGTGTGCTCGGCGCCGTCCTCCATCGTCACGCGGTAGACCACGTTGGGGGCGGTGGCGATCAGGTCGAGGCCGAACTCGCGCTCCAGCCGCTCCCGGACCACGTCCAGGTGCAGCAGCCCGAGGAAGCCGACCCGGAAGCCGAAGCCGAGGGCGGCGGACGTCTCGGGCTCGTAGACCAGCGCCGCGTCGTTGAGCTGGAGCTTGTCCAGCGCCTCGCGCAGCTCGGGGTAGTCGGAGCCGTCCAGCGGATACAGGCCGGAGAAGACCATCGGCTTGGGGTCCTTGTAGCCGCCCAGCGCCTCGGTGGCGCCGGCGGCCTGGGTGGTGATGGTGTCACCGACCTTGGACTGCCGGACGTCCTTCACCCCGGTGATCAGGTAGCCGACCTCGCCGACGCCCAGGCCGTCGGCGGCGAGCATCTCCGGGGAGTTGGTGCCGATCTCCAGCAGCTCGTGGACCGCGCCGGTGGACATCATCCTGATCCGCTCGCGCTTGGTGAGCTGCCCGTCGATCACCCGGACGTAGGTGACCACGCCGCGGTAGGAGTCGTAGACCGAGTCGAAGATCATCGCGCGGGCCGGGGCGTCGGCGACGCCGACCGGGGCCGGCACCTCGCGGACCACCCGGTCCAGCAGCGCGTCCACGCCGACGCCGGTCTTCGCCGAGACCCGCAGCACGTCGGCGGGGTCGCAGCCGATCAGGTTGGCCAGCTCTTCGGCGAACTTCTCCGGCTGGGCGGCGGGCAGGTCGATCTTGTTGAGCACCGGCACGATGGTGAGGTCGTTCTCCATCGCGAGGTAGAGGTTGGCGAGCGTCTGCGCCTCGATGCCCTGGGCCGCGTCGACCAGCAAAACCGTGCCCTCACAGGCGGCCAGCGAACGCGACACCTCGTAGGTGAAGTCCACGTGGCCGGGGGTGTCGATCATGTTGAGGATGTGGGTACGGCCTTGGCCGTCACCGGTGGTCGGTGCCCACGGCAGCCGGACGGCCTGCGACTTGATGGTGATGCCGCGCTCGCGCTCGATGTCCATCCGGTCGAGGTACTGGGCGCGCATCTGCCGCTGGTCGACGACTCCGGTGAGCTGGAGCATCCGGTCGGCCAGCGTCGACTTGCCGTGGTCGATGTGGGCGATGATGCAGAAGTTCCGGATCAGCGCCGGGTCGGTACGGCTCGGCGCCGGGACGTCGTGCGGCAGAGGGGAAGAGGTCGCGGGCACGCGGGGTCCAGTTTCTTGAGAACGTGAGGGTCGTGGGAACGTCGGGGTCTGCGGCGCGTTGCGTGGCGTGGCTGATGGGCGGGCGGGCGGCTGGTGGCCGGCTGCTGCCGGCGGGCTGGTGCTGGCGATCTGGTGCCGGCGGCCCGGAGGGACCGGCGGACTGGCTCCCATAGTCCCATGACCGGGGGGCGGCCACGGTTTGGGAGCGCGCGTGCGCTGCTGGTAGCCTGGATCGCTGCGTCTCGTGCCCTCTACCCGAGGCGCGCACTCCTGGTAGACACGCCGACGGCACAAGCCGGCGGCCAGACGAACCTGAGAAGGCTCTTTCGTGGCGAACATCAAGTCCCAGATCAAGCGCAACAAGACCAACGAGAAGGCGCGCCTGCGCAACAAGGCCGTCAAGTCCGAGCTGAAGACCGCGATCCGTCGCACCCGCGAGGCCGTCGCGGCCGGCGACAGCGCGAAGGCCGACGCCGCCGCGCGCGCCGCCGCCAAGAAGCTCGACAAGGCCGTGAGCAAGGGCGTCATCCACAAGAACCAGGCCGCCAACAAGAAGTCGGCGCTGGCTCAGTCGGTCTCCGCGCTCCAGGGCTGAACCACCCGCACCACCACGTTCCACGGCCGTACGGTCACGCGCCCCTCACCGGGGCGGGTGTGACGGTACGACCCGCGTCATGGATCGCGGCACCGCCGACAACCGGACCCAAGCGGCCCCTCTACCGCCC
>NZ_JACEGK010000752.1:0-2661 GCF_056859195.1 Streptomyces sp. NH27 | reverse complement strand
GTCGACCAGCAGGCCGCCCTCAAGCGGCACGGCGGCAAGCAGGGCAGCGGCTACAACGGCGGCACCGACGGCGTGGTCCGCCCCTCCGTGCAGACCGGCGGCACCGTCCAACTGGCCGTCTCCTACCTCGAGGACGACCTGCTGGACCCGGCCAACACCTACGATCCCGGTGCCTGGAACATCCAGCGGCTGCTCTACCGCAACCTCGTCGGCTACGCCCCCGCGCCCGGCGACAAGGGCCGCACACTCGTGCCCGACCTGGCCACCACCACCGGTGACGTCAGCAGCGACGGCCTGACCTGGACCTTCCAGCTCAAGAAGGGCCTGCGCTTCCAGGACGGCTCGACGATCACCTCCAAGGACGTCAAGTACGGCGTCGAGCGCAACTTCGACCGCGTCGTCCACCCCAACGGCTCGACCTACCTCACCGACCTCCTCGACGGGGGCCAGAACTACCCGGGCCCGTACAAGGACACCGACCCCGGCAGGATGGGCCTGAAGTCGGTCACCACTCCTGACGACAGCACCGTCGTGTTCACCCTCGCCAAGCCCTACGCCGACTTCCCGTACGTCCTCGCGATGTCGGCCGGCGCCGTGGTGTCACCCGCCGCGGACACCGGCGGCGGCAAGGACTACGAGAAGCATCCGATGGCCAGCGGCCCCTACAAGGTGAGCAGTTACGTCCAGGGCAAGTCGCTGCACCTGGTCCGCAACAGCCAGTGGGACACGACCACCGACCCGATCCGCTCCCAACTGCCCGCCGGATACCAGTTGAAGTCGTACGACTCCCAACTGGAGGTCGGGCAGGCGCTGCTCGACGGCACCGCCGACCTGGACTTCAGCGGGGTGATGTTCGACGACGCGACCGAGACGAAGATCATCAACGACCCGGCGCAGAAGGCCAACGTGGACCTCGCCTACACCGGGGCGACCCGTTACCTGAGCCTGCGTACCGACGTGGCGCCGTTCGACAACGTCGCGTGCCGCAAGGCCGTCGCGTACGCCGTGAACCGCGCCGACGTGGAAGCCGCGCTCGGCGGGCAGTACGAGGGCGGCGAAGTCGCCACCACCATGCTGCCGCCCAGCAACAACAGCCACGACCCCGGCGCGAACCTGTACTCCAGCAGCACCGGTGGGGCGGAGGAACAGTACGCCAAGACCGAACTCGGCGCGTGCGGCAAGGCGAACGGCTTCAGCACCACGCTGGTCGGTCTCTCGGGCGCCTCCAAGAGCGAGCAGGCCATGCAGGCGGTCGCCGAAGCCCTCCGGCGGGTCGGCATCAAGGTCACGGTCAAGACCGTTGAATCCGGTGCCTTCTACGACACCCTGACGTCCCCGAGCAAGCTCAAGGCGGCCAAGTGGGGCATGGTGTACACCGGTTGGATCGGGGACTACCCGACCGGCGGCGGCTTCCTGCGCCAGCTCATCAAGCCGGGTTCCGGCAGCAACTACTCGGGCCTGGACGACAGCAGCCTCAACGACATGGTCGATCAGGCCGACACCCTCACCGACCGGTCTGCCGCGACCGAGGCATGGACCAAGATCGACGCGCAGGTCATGCAGGACGCCGCGTTGGTGCCGCTGGTCTACGACCGGCACCTGGTCTACCGCGGCCCGCGCCTCACCAACGTCTACCAGCAGCAGGTGATCGGCCAGATCGACCTCACCGCGCTGGGAGTGAAGTGAGCAGGCCGGTCAGCGCGTCGACGAATCCGTCGGTGGTGCGGCGATCCCGCACCGCGACCCGTAGCCAGTCCGGGCCGAGGCCGGGGAAGGTGTCGCCCCGGCGCACCGCGTAGCCCGACTCCCGCAGCGCCGTACGCACATCCGCCGCACCCGGCAGCCGCAGCAGCACGAACGGCGCCGCGGGAGCGTCCCCGGCCGGCCGGACCTGCGGCAACTCCCGCAGCCGCGCCACCAGATACGCCCGGTCCGCGGCGACCTGCCGGGCCGCCTGCGCGGTCTCCTCGCGGGCCCGCGCCGACACGCACGCCTCCGCCGCCGCCAGCGCGGGCGAGGACACCGCCCACAGCGGCTGCGCCGCCGCCAACTCGGCGATCAACTCCGGCGCCCCGAGCACGTAGCCGACCCGCAGCCCGGCCAGCCCCCACGTCTTGGTCAGGCTGCGCAGCACCACCAGCCCCGGCACCGGGTCCGTACTGCCCGCCCCGGCCAGCGACTCCCGCTCGCCCGGCACCGCGTCCATGAACGCCTCGTCCACCACCAGCGTGCGCCCGGGCCGGGCCAACTCCCGTACCAGCGCGGCCGGATGCAGCACGGACGTGGGGTTCGTCGGATTGCCGACCACCACCAGGTCCGCGTCCGCCGGGACCCGGCCCGGATCGAGCCGGAACCCGTCCGACGCGTCCAGCAGCACCCGCTCCACCGCGTGCCCGGCCGCCCGCAGCGCCGCCTCCGGCTCCGTGAACTGCGGGTGCACCACCACCGCGCGCCTCGGCCGCAACACCCGCGCCAGCAGCACGAACGCCTCCGCCGCACCCGCCGTCAGCAGCACCTCCGGGTCCGCCCGGCCGTGCCGCGCCGCCACCGCGTGCCGCGCCACCCGCCCGTCCGGATACGCCGCGAGGCCCGCCCGCGTCCCCGCGATCACCTCGACCAGCCACCCGGGCGGCGTCCCCGCCCGGGTGGCTGGTCGAGGTG
>NZ_JACEGK010000751.1:0-2662 GCF_056859195.1 Streptomyces sp. NH27 | reverse complement strand
TTGACTTTTGGCACGCTGTTGAGTTCTCAAGAAACGGAAGCTGCCATCAGCGACCCTTCCGGGCCCCTCCGGGCTTTCCCTTCGTTGTGTTCCAACCTTAGCAGAAGCTTTTCGGTCGGAATTACCAACCCCTTTTCGAGAACACGCGTTTCCGCGGGTCTCGTCGAGGCGGTTGTGCCAACGTACTGGACCGGCCTCGCGTGGAGCAAATCGGGGGCGCCGGTCCGGACGGCGGAGTGGGGCAGAATCCGTACTTGGTATGACTTAGGCTGCTGTAGCCGTCGGCCGTCCGGTGACAGGCAGTGACGGCTCCCTGATCACTGCGCTTAGGAGTGCTTCATATGACGACCGTTTCGTCACCTCTCGCTGGTCGGGTCATCGGGCTCGACGCCGTGCCCGACCCCGTGTTCTCCGGCGAGATGGTCGGCCCCGGTACCGCCGTGGACCCAGTGCGCGAGCCCGGCGACGCGGTGGCGCCGGTGGACGGCGTGATCGTCTCACTGCACCCGCACGCTTTCGTCGTGGTGGACGACGAGGGGCATGGAGTACTGACACACCTGGGTATCGACACCGTGCAGCTCAACGGCGAGGGTTTTGAGGTGCTGGTCGCCAAGGGCGACACGGTCAGCCGCGGCCAGGCGGTCGTGCGGTGGAACCCTGCCGCGGTCGAGGCCGGTGGCAAGTCGCCGGTCTGTCCGGTGATCGCGCTGGAGGCCACGGGCGGCGCACTCGGCGGGATCGTGCGTGACGGTGAGGTCGCCGCGGGCGACACCCTCTTCAACTGGAAGTAGTGCAATGCAGACAACGCTGAGAGGCGTCGGGGTCAGCCACGGTGTGGCGATCGGCGAGGTACGGCACATGGGTACCGCGGTGCTGGAGCCGCCGGCGAAGCAGATCAGGGCCGAGGACGCGTCCCGTGAGCAGGGGCGGGCCCGGCAGGCGGTGGAGGCGGTCGCCGCCGACCTGAACGCGCGCGGGCAGCTCGCCGGCGGTGAGGCGCAGGCCGTGCTCGAAGCGCAGGCGATGATGGCGCAGGACCCGGAGTTGATGGCCGACATCGAGCGGCGGGTCGCGGTCGGGAGTACCGCGGAGCGGGCCGCGTACGACGCGTTCGCCTCGTACCGGGCGCTGCTGGCGGGTGCGGGTGAGTACCTGGCCGGGCGGGTGGCGGACCTGGACGACGTACGGAACCGGATCGTGGCGCGGCTGCTGGGGGTGCCGATGCCCGGGGTTCCGGACAGCGATGAACCCTATGTACTGATCGCGCGGGACCTGGCGCCGGCGGACACGGCGTTGCTGGACCCCGCGCTGGTGCTGGGTTTCGTGACGGAAGAGGGTGGGCCGACCAGCCACAGCGCGATTCTGGCCCGGGCGCTGGGGGTGCCGGCGGTGGTGGCGCTGGCGGGCGCGGGTGAGTTGGCGGAGGGCACCGTGGTCGCGGTGGACGGGAGCACCGGTGAGGTGTTCGTGGAGCCGGGCGAGGCGAAGCGGGCCGCGCTGACGAAGGTGGCGGCGGAGCGGAAGGCGGCGCTATCGGCTTCTTCCGGCCCGGGCACGACCTCCGACGGTCATCGGGTGCCGTTGCTGGCGAACGTCGGTGGGCCCGGGGACGTGGCGGCCGCCGTTGCGGCGGGCGCGGAAGGGGTGGGGCTGTTCCGTACGGAGTTCCTGTTCCTGGACGACTCCGCCGCGGCGCCCTCGGAGGAGAAGCAGGTCGAGGCATACCGGCAGGTGCTGGCGGCGTTTCCGGAGGGGCGGGTCGTGGTGCGGGTGCTGGACGCCGGCGCCGACAAGCCGCTGGACTTCCTGACGCCCGCGGACGAGCCGAATCCGGCGTTGGGTGTGCGGGGGTTGCGGTCGCTGCTGGAGCACCCCGATGTGCTTCGGACGCAGTTGCGGGCGCTGGCGCGTGCGGCGGAGGGGCTTCCGGTGCACCTGGAGGTCATGGCGCCGATGGTCGCGGACCGGCAGGACGCGAAGGCGTTCGCGGACGCGTGCCGTGCGGCGGGGCTGCCGGCGAAGTTCGGGGCGATGGTGGAGATTCCTTCGGCGGCGCTGCGGGCGCGGTCGGTGCTGAAGGAGGTGGAGTTCCTCTCGTTGGGGACGAACGACCTGGCGCAGTACACCTTCGCGGCGGACCGGCAGGTGGGGGCGGTGGCGCGGTGGCAGGACCCGTGGCAGCCGGCGCTGCTCGACCTGGTGGCCGCGGCGGCGGAGGCGGCTCGGGCCGAGGGGAAGAGCTGCGGGGTCTGCGGGGAGGCGGCGGCCGATCCGCTACTGGCGTGTGTGCTGACCGGGTTGGGTGTGACCAGCCTTTCGATGGGGGCGGCGTCGATTCCTTATGTGCGGACGACGTTGGCGAAGTACACGGTGGCGCAGTGCGAGCGGGCCGCGGCGGCGGCGCGGGCGACGGACAGTGCGGATGCGGCCCGGGGGGCCGCGCAAGCGGTCTTGTCGGGCGAGTAGTTCGTGGGTGCGGGACCGCGCGTCCAGCCCCTTGACGGAAGTTGCCCGACCTTCCGCCGGTGAGAGGCTGAGCGCGCAGTTCCCCGCGCCCCAACGGCGCACCACCATCGTGGTGCCGGCCGCTGCCGGACGGCAGGAGTCGCCCGCTTCCGTACTACGGGAGGGGGATGCCGGGGGCGTAGTGGACTCCGGGTTC
>NZ_JACEGK010000750.1:0-2672 GCF_056859195.1 Streptomyces sp. NH27 | reverse complement strand
GCCCTGCACCTCGCGGGGCCGCCCGTGCCCGTTCCCGAAGGAGCACCTGGTGACCACGCCGCGCAGTGTCGCGCTCGAACGCCTCGCCTACACCCTCGCCGCGCCTGTGCTGGCCGTGGCCCCGAACATCGCCCCCGACAGCCCCGTCAACACCGTCGTGCAGCTGGCTGGCGCCGCCGGCATCGGCGGCTGGGTCCTGGCCGCCAAGTCGGATGAGCCCGGCGCCGGACGCAAGATCCTGCGCTGGACCCCGCTGGTGCTGGCCGCCGCCGTCGACGTCGCCGCCCGCCACACCCCCGGCTTCGGCCCGTACTGGATGGACGGACTGCTCGCCGCCGGATGGGCCGCGGCCGGCTACCTGGTGCTGCCGTACTCCCGGCACGCCCGCCGCCGCCACCGCCCGGCCGCCGCAGTCCTGCCCCCGCAGCCCCAGCCCCAGGCAGCTGCCGAGCAGGAAGAGGCCGTGCCGGACGACGGCGCGGACCTGCTCACCCGTCAGGTGCGGATGCTGTGGGAGAACGCCGGGATGCCGGCCCGCACCCACATCGTCTCCGTCACCCGGCACCTGGCGATGCACAACGACCTGACCGTGCTGCTGCGCGCCAGCGAGCCCGGGCGCCCGATCACCGGCCTGACCGAGGCCGCGGTCGCCGCGGCGTTCGGCGTGCACGCCGACGACGTGACGCTCGCCGACGTCGCCGTGCAGCCCGGCCGGCAAGGCGGGCCCGGCTGGATGGAGGCCCACATCACCCCCGACGCCAACCAGCGCCGCCGCACCGCGCCGACCGACCAGGAGCGCTGGACGGACGGGGTCGCCGGCCCCAAGGGCGGTGCCCCCGGCTCCGTCCTGATCCACACCAGCCGCGACAACGAGCGCGGGGTGACGTTCTACCGGGCGAAGATGGCCGACCGCACCGAGACCCCGCGCGTCGACCTGGCCAAGGTCTGCCGCGCGCTGAAGCTGCCCGAGGACGACTCCTGCGTGTTCGTCCTCATCGACGGCAACGAGTTCCTCATCTCGGCTTTCGACGAGCCGCCGCTGTCGCAGATCTTCCCCGCGACCCGCGAGCTGCTCACCCCCGACGCCAAGGGCATGTACGTGTGCGGGTTCACCATCACCGGCCAGCCGGTGAAGAACATGGTGTTCCAGCACGACAAGAACGCCGCCGCCCACGGCCTGATCCTCGGGGTGACCCGCTCGGGCAAGACGCAGTACTTCGCGATCAACATGGCCGCGCAGTCCCTGGCCGGCCAGGTGGTGTGGCTGTCCACGGTCCGCAAAGACGAGAAGACCACGGTGCTGGGACGGTACATCGACCGGCAGGGCTCGAACGCGCTGTGGATGGCCCGCCAGCTGCGCGCGGCCAAGGCGTTGTGCGAGATCCGGGCGGAGATGCCCTGGCCGCACGACGGCCAGCCGCACGACTACAAGCCCGGCGACCCGCGCTGCCCCTACGCGCAGTTGAACGTGTACGCGGATGAGTACATGACCGCAGCCCAGGACGCCCTGTTCGGCGAGGACATCCAGACCAACGGCGACGACCTGACGGTGACCGGCCTGAAGTACGGCATCGGCTTCGACCCCGCCGGCCAGTCCCCGTTCGCGCACAACGGGTTCAGCACGGAGATGAAGGACAACCTCCGGCAGAACTCCCGCCCGGTGATCTTCAACATGGGCTCGCCCGGCGCCACCCGCAAGGCCGCGGAGGGCACCATGGAGAACCCCTACGACGTGCCGACCATCCCGGCCCGCTACTCCCGCCAGGAAGGCTCCGCGATCGAGCGGGCCATGCGCGGCGAAGCCGACCCGGAAAACGGCGTCTCCACCGGCGGCGTCGCCGTCATCGTCCTCGACAACGGCCGCGCCGTCCTGATGCGCAGCCTGTACGCGGACTTCGACACCGACCTGTCCGACCTGTTCCCCGACCAGGTCAACCGGCTCACCGACCACGAGATCGCGGAGTTGGAGAAGCGCGGCCTGTGGGGCGACTGGAACCGCGACCCCGACCCGGGCGAGTTCTGGCCCGAGCCCGAAGAGGACGACGGCGACGGCGAGGGCCGCTCCCGCCGGCGTAGCGGAGGCGGCAAGGGCGGGGGCGGCAAGCGCAGCTCCGGGGCCGGCAACCGCTCGGAGAAGGTCGCCTCCGCCCGCCAGGCGCTGGAGGCCATCAAGAACCTCACTGACGCCTGATCACACCCATCCACTCCGTGGGGCCAGCCGTGCTCGAGCACGGCCGCCCCACCCCATTCCGAAGGAGCACCACCCGCCGTGGCCCTGTCGATCTCGATCTCCGCCGCCGTGCTGCTGGGCATCATCGTCGTCGTCCTGCTCAAGGGCGGCTACGTCCGCTTCGGCTCCGCACTGACCTGCGCGGCCCCGTCCATCAACAGCGCCCTCACCTCGATCGCCGGAGCGCTCTCCAGCCTCTGACCGAAGCCCCCGGGACCTACGCCTCGGTCCAGGGCGGGTCGGGGGTGTAGTTCAGGCCGTCGCAGAAGCGGCAGTACCACTCCGACGGGATCTCCCACTTGTCGACCCACCAGCCGACCTGGCGGCCCACGAAGTAGTTGTCGCCACCGCACCACCCGCACTCGAAGACGAACTCCACCCGATCCCCCTTCCCGCGCCTGTCCGTTCGAGGATGCCGCCGACGCGGCACAGTGGCTACCCC
>NZ_JACEGK010000749.1:0-2673 GCF_056859195.1 Streptomyces sp. NH27 | reverse complement strand
GTCCCCGCGCTGTCGCCGCTCGGAGGTCGTCGGCTCAGTCGCCCAGCACCGGCAGCAGCTCCGGCAGGTGCCCGTCCGAGGCGAGCGCCGCGGCGGTCCGCTCGTCCGGCACAGACCCGTACAGGGTGGTGCGCGGCCGGGAGGGCCGGCCGGCCGCGTCGGCGATCGCGACGAGGTCGCGCACCGAGCGGTACGACCCGTAACGCGACCCCGCCATCCGGGCGATGGTCTCCTCCATCAGGGTGCCGCCGAGGTCGTTCGCGCCCGAGCGCAGCATCTCCGCCGCGCCCTCCGCACCGAGTTTCACCCAACTGGTCTGGATGTTGGGGATGTACGGGTGCAGCAGCAGCCGCGCCATCGCGGTCACCGCCCGGTTGTCCCGCATCGTCGGGCCGGGCCGCGCGATGCCCGCGAGATAGACCGGCGCGTTGGTGTGGATGAACGGCAGCGTCACGAACTCCGTGAAGCCGCCGGTGCGTTGCTGGATCTCCGCGAGCAACCGCAGGTGCCCGAGCCAGTGGTGCGGCTGGTCCACGTGCCCGTACATCATCGTGGACGACGAGCGGATGCCCAACTCGTGTGCGGTGGAGACCACTTCGACCCAGGTCGCGGCGGGCAGCTTGCCCTTGGTGAGCACCCAGCGGACCTCGTCGTCCAGGATCTCGGCCGCCGTGCCGGGGATGCTGTCCAGGCCCGCCTCCTTCGCCGCCGACAGCCAGTCCCGGATCGACATGCCGGTCCTGGTAGCGCCGTTGACCACCTCCATCGGGGAGAAGGCGTGGACGTGCATGCCCGGCACCCGGGCCTTGACCGCGCGGGCGATGTCGAAGTACGCCGAGCCCGGCAGGTCCGGGTGGATACCGCCCTGCATGCACACCTCCACCGCCCCCACCTGCCACGCCTGTTCGGCCCGGTCGGCGACCTGGTCGAGGGAGAGCGTGTACGCGTCGGCGTCGGTACGGCGCTGGGCGAAGGCGCAGAAGCGGCAGCCGGTGTAGCAGACGTTGGTGAAGTTGATGTTGCGGGTGACGATGTACGTCACGTCGTCGCCCACCGCGTCCCTGCGCACGTCGTCGGCGATCCGGCACAACGCGTCGAGGGCCGTGCCGTCGGCGTGCAGCAACGCCAGCGCCTGCGCGTCGGTGAGCCGGGTCGGGTCGTCGGCGGCCACCGACAGCGCCTGCTTGACGTCGGCGTCCACCCGGTCGGGCACCAGCCCGGGCGCCGCCTGCTCGCGCAACTCCGCCCAGTCGCCGTACACGTCGTCGAAGTCGTCGCGCCGGTCGGCGCTGCGCCCCTGCGTGTCGATGGTCCGGTGCAGGTCGGTACGCCCGCCCGCCGCCGGGAACACGTCCTCCGGCTCCTGCCAGGGCAGCCCCTGCGGCCGTACGCCCTCGCGGGCCAGGCCGGTGTCGGGGTCGGCGAGCGCGGTGACATGGGGCAGCAGCCGCGGGTCGAGCCAGGGCTCGCCGCGGCGTACGTACTCCGGGTAGATCGTCAGCCGCTCCTTGAGCGTGAAGCCGGCGTCGGCGGTACGCGCGGCCAACTCCTCGATCTGCGGCCACGGGCGCTCGGGGTTGACGTGGTCGGGGGTCAGCGGCGACACCCCGCCCCAGTCGTCGATGCCGGCGGCCACGAAGCTGCCGTACTCGCCGTCGACCAGGTTCGGCGGCGCCTGGATGCGGGCTGCCGGGCCGAGCACGATCCGGGCCACCGCGATGGCCGCGGCCAGCTCGCCGAGTTCGGCGTCGGGCATGCCGCGCATCGCGGTGTCCGGCTTGGCCCGGAAGTTCTGCACGATGACTTCCTGGATGCCGTGGTACTGCCGGGAGGTGCGGCGGATCGCGAAGAGCGACTCGGCCCGCTCGGTGTACGTCTCCCCGATCCCGATCAGGATGCCCGTGGTGAACGGCACGTTGGAGCGGCCGGCGTCCTCCAGCACCCGCAGCCGGACCGCGGGCTCCTTGTCCGGCGAGCCGTGGTGCGGGCCGCCGGGCTGCGACCACAGCCGGGTCGCGGTCGTCTCCAGCATCATGCCCATCGACGGCGCCACCGGCTTCAGCCGCTGGAGATCGGTCCAGCCGAGCACTCCCGGGTTCAGGTGCGGCAGCAGCCCGGTCTCCTCCAGCACCCGCACCGCCATCGCGCGCACGTACGCGAGGGTGTCGTCGTAGCCGTGCGCGTCCAGCCACTCCCGGGCCTCCGGCCAGCGGTCCTCCGGGCGGTCGCCGAGCGTGAACAGTGCCTCCTTGCAGCCCATTTCGGCGCCTCGCCGGGCGATGTCCAGCACCTCGTCCGGCGACAGGAACATCCCCTCGCCGGCCCGCCGCAGCTTCCCGGGCACCGTCACGAAGGTGCAGTAATGGCACGTGTCCCGGCACAGCCGGGTCAACGGGATGAAGACCTTCCGCGAGTACGTGATCACGCCCGGCCGGCCCGCCGCGGCCAGCCCGGCGTCCCGCACCCGCCCCGCCGCCACCGACAGCCGCTCCAGATCCGCGCCCCGGGCCTGGAGCAGCACGGCCGCCTCCGCGGCATCCAGGGCGACCCCTTCTTCCGCGCGGTGCAGCGCACGGCGCATCGCGTTCGCCGTCGGCCGGCTCTCCGTCCCCGCGGGGGCGGGCTCTCCAGGTTCACGCGTCGTCATTGTCCGAGCATAAGCACACCCACCCG
>NZ_JACEGK010000748.1:0-2688 GCF_056859195.1 Streptomyces sp. NH27 | reverse complement strand
GACCTTCGCCGTCGCGAGCGAACCGACCGCGGGCTTGTGGGTCAGCCAGACCATCGTGAACGCGACCGCGAGACCGAGCAGCGCGCAGAAGGCGGCGGCGATCCAGCGCGGCAGGAAACCGCGCTGCACGTACTTCCCGTCGATGCTGACCGGCGCCACCCCGGAGCGCAACACGTCCAGCGTGTAGGGGCGTTGCTGGCTGGAGCCGAACCAGATGATCTGCCGCGGCCTGAGCGTCGTCTTCACGAACGCCGCGCGCCCCGGCTCGATCTGGACGTTCGCCGGGTGGATGTCGTACCCGAGCTGGTCGCCGTTGTCGCTGCCCTTGATGGAGGCGGTGAGCTTGGTGTTGCCGATGTTGTCCACGGCGAGCCGGGGCCGGCCGCGGAAGCGGCCCTTCACGGTCGGCGGCACGATCTCGGCGCGGACCGCGGTGAACGGCGTGATGGTGAGGTTCCCCTCGGGAACCGTGACGGCCTCGGGGCTCTCGGTCGGCATGACCCGGATCGCGTACGGGTTCGGGCCCGCCGTGGCGTCCGGGGTGCGCGGCGGCGCGAAGGTCAGCATGACCGAGTCGGTGGTACCCGGGTAGAGCCGCAACACCTGCGGCTCCACCTGGACCCAGGGGGCGACGCTCCCGACGGGCTCGAAACGGTACTCGTCCACCACGTCGCCGGTGTTGCGCACCCGCAGCCGCACCGTGGTGCTCCCACCGGGGTCGACCGTCGCCGACGCGGGTTCCAAAGAGGTCCAAAGGCTCACTTGTCCACCCTAGGGTCGCCCGACCCCACCGCCAGCGACCCCATGGGCATTCTCCGCCGCCACGGGGGCGAAGACATTGCCCTTCCGTCCACCCGCCAACTCCCGTCGGCTCCAGCGGCCTTGTCACGTGGGCGAACCCGTCGTGGCACGCGGCCGGCGCGGCCCGCCCGCGAAGGCAACGATCTCGTCGAGCTCGGGGTGGCATCCGTCGGTGGTGTCGACCTCGATCCAAGGCACTTCCAGGTGGACCCGATTGCCGAGCCGGGCCGGCTCGACTCAGGCCGGCTCGACTCAGGTCAGGAGGCGGACGAGGCGGTCGCGGATGTCGTCCTTGCCCGACACCGGCTTGGCAACCAGCTTGTCGTCGCGCGCCGGGTCCCGGGTGAGGAGGTGCAGCCGGCCGGACTTGCGGGCGAGAACCAGGTCGGTGCTGGCGCCCGCGATCTCGGCGGACCCCTCCGCGGTGTACTCGACGAGCGTGAGCAGCGCGGCCCGCTCCGCCCCGGAGAGCAGATCGTCGACGTCGAGACCCGGATCGGGCTCGGTGGACTGCCCGCGGGGCAGCCAGTCCACGAGGATGCGGACGGCCTCGTCGAGCTTGTACAGGCCGATCTGGTGCACGCCGAGCGCGTCGATGCGCACCATCAGGCAGATCCGCTCCGGCTGCGGGAGCAGCAGGATGCGCCACGGCTCCCCCGCGACCGTGCCGGTCGTACGGGCGTCGAGCACCCGGCGGGCCCGTTGCTGGAACGCCACGGCGATGCCCAGGTCCCCGCGGACCTGGACCTGCTCGCCGGCTCCCGCCAGGAGCAGTTCGCGTGCCGCCAGGGACCGTACGGCCTCGGCGAGTTCGTCGTCCGACGGCCGGGCCTCCAGGAAGTCCACGACCGCGTCCACCGCGGTCAACTCGGCGATGGTGTACGCGCCGAGCAGCACCGGCCCGGTGTGCACCAGACTCACCACGGCCGACACCAGGCCGGACGGAACGGATGCCTCGCCGGGACCGGGCGAAGCGGGGGCGCCCGGGTCACCCGGGTCGCCGGACGGGTTCGGGTTGCCCTCCGGGTTCGGGGGTCCGGTGGGCGGGACGTCGTCGCGCTCGTCGCTCATGACAGCTCTCCTGTCTGCCACGTGCTCCGCGCAGGCGGCTCGTGCCTCTCGCGGAGCACCCGGGACGCCATCTGCGAGGGCGCCTGGGTGACCCACACCTCGGAGTTGCCGAACAGCCCGCGCCCGCCCCGGCCGGTCAGCGCCTGGCCCAGCTCGCCGCTCAGGTCCGGCCGATCGGGGGGCGGGAAGTGGACCGCCAGGTCCTTCGACACGGCCGTGGTGTCGTCGCTCTCCTCGATCCGGCGCAGCGTCCGCGTCAGCGTCTGCGCGACCGGCGGTGTCAGCGACGTGGGCACGGCCACCATCGGCGACAGGTACATCGGGCGCCGCTCGGTCATCCGCGACAGGCCCCAAGGGCCGACGTTGCTGCCGGTGAAGCGGTACTCGAAGTAGTCCACCAGATGCCGCAGGTCGTCCAGGCTGGGCAGCTTGCTGCCGCCGAACGCGGCCGGGGTCTTCTCCAGTTGCACCCACGTGCCGTTCGCGGTGCGCCCGTGCAGCTTCTCCCGTACGACATGTCCGCGCATCCCGAAGTCGGGATAGAGCTTCTTGTCGATGTCCCGGTGGTGGCTGGACAGCCGCGCGTGGTTGCCCTTGCCGGCCCGCCACTTCTCGTACAGCGCCGGGTCGTCCACCAGCACGTGGCCGCCGCGCAGCACGTCGCGTAGCTGCGGCACCTGGAGCCCGTGCTGCTCCAGGTCGTCGAGGATCACCGCCTCCTCCGGGCTGAGCCGGCCGGCCGCCTTCACCAGGCCCCGGCGGTACTCCCCCGCCCGCGCGGTGATCTCGATCATGAGCTGGACCCTGGTCCGCACC
>NZ_JACEGK010000747.1:0-2695 GCF_056859195.1 Streptomyces sp. NH27 | reverse complement strand
GAGGAGTGCCGTTGCCAGACCAGGCCCAGCCGCTCGACGCCGCCGACGGGACCGCCCAGGGGACGGGTCCGGACGGCGGGGACGGCACGCCCGCGCCTGTCGCGCCGGCGCCCACGCCCGCGTCCGCACCTGCCTCGACGTCCGCGCCCGCCGCGGGGGAGACGGCGCAGCCGGAGAGCGACGGCGAGCGCGAAGGCGCCACCCTCGCGCCCAAGCCCGCGCCGGCCGCCATCCGGCCGGTCCGCACCCCCGGCAGCGTCGCACCGACCCGGCCCGGCCCCTCCTCCAGCCGGGTCCGCGCCCGGCTCGCCCGGCTCGGCGTGCAGCGCTCCAGCGCCTACAACCCGGTGCTCGAACCCCTGCTGCGGGTCGTCCGGGGCAACGACCCCAAGGGCGACAGCGCGCAGCTGCGGCAGATCGAGGCCGCCTACCAGGTCGCCGAGCGCTGGCACCGCGGCCAGAAGCGCAAGAGCGGCGACCCGTACATCACCCACCCGCTGGCGGTCACCACCATCCTCGCCGAGCTGGGCATGGACCCCGCCACCTTGATGGCCGGGCTGCTGCACGACACCGTCGAGGACACCGAGTACGGCCTGGAGCAGCTGCGCCGCGACTTCGGCGACCGGGTCGCCCTGCTCGTCGACGGCGTCACCAAGCTGGACAAGGTCAAGTTCGGCGAGGCCGCGCAGGCCGAGACGGTGCGCAAGATGGTCGTCGCGATGGCCAAGGACCCCCGGGTCCTGGTGATCAAGCTCGCCGACCGGCTGCACAACATGCGCACCATGCGCTACCTCAAGCGGGAGAAGCAGGAGAAGAAGGCCCGCGAGACGCTGGAGATCTACGCCCCGCTCGCCCACCGGCTGGGCATGAACACCATCAAGTGGGAGCTGGAGGACCTCGCCTTCGCGATCCTCTACCCGAAGATGTACGACGAGATCGTCCGCCTCGTCGCCGAACGCGCCCCCAAGCGCGACGAGTACCTCGCCGTGGTCACCGACCAGGTCCAGCAGGACCTGCGCGCGGCCCGGATCAAGGCCACCGTCACCGGCCGCCCGAAGCACTACTACAGCGTCTACCAGAAGATGATCGTCCGCGGCCGGGACTTCGCCGAGATCTACGACCTGGTCGGCATCCGGGTGCTGGTCGACACCGTCCGGGACTGCTACGCGGCGCTCGGCACCATTCACGCGCGATGGAACCCGGTCCCCGGCCGGTTCAAGGACTACATCGCGATGCCGAAGTTCAACATGTACCAGTCGCTGCACACCACCGTGATCGGCCCCAGCGGCAAGCCCGTCGAGCTGCAGATCCGCACCTTCGACATGCACCGCCGCGCCGAGTACGGCATCGCCGCGCATTGGAAGTACAAGCAGGAGGCGGTGGCCGGCGCCTCCAAGGTGCGTACCGACAGCCCGCGTTCGGACAAGAAGGACGACGCGGTCAACGACATGGCGTGGCTGCGCCAGCTGCTCGACTGGCAGAAGGAGACCGAGGACCCGGGCGAGTTCCTGGAGTCGCTGCGGTTCGACCTGTCGCAGAGCGAGGTCTTCGTCTTCACCCCCAAGGGCGACGTGATAGCGCTGCCGGCCGGCGCCACCCCGGTCGACTTCGCCTACGCGGTGCACACCGAGGTCGGCCACCGCACCATCGGCGCCCGCGTCAACGGGCGGCTGGTGCCCCTGGAGTCCACCCTCGACAACGGCGACACCGTGGAGGTCTTCACCTCCAAGGCGTCCGGTGCCGGGCCGTCCCAGGACTGGCTGGGCTTCGTCAAGTCGCCCCGGGCCCGCAACAAGATCCGTGCCTGGTTCTCCAAGGAGCGCCGCGAGGAGGCGGTCGAGCAGGGCAAGGAGGCCATCGCGCGGGCGATGCGCAAGCAGAACCTGCCGATCCAGCGGGTGCTCACCGGCGACTCGCTGGTCACCCTCGCCCACGAGATGCGCTACCCGGACATCTCCGCGCTCTACGCGGCGATCGGCGAGGGGCACATCACCGCGCAGTCCGTGGTGCAGAAGCTGGTCGACGCGCTCGGCGGCGAGGACGGCGCCACCGAGGACATCGCCGAGATCACCACGCCCACCCAGGGCCGCACCAAGCGGCGGAAGAACGCCGACCCGGGCGTCATCGTCAAGGGCGAGAGCGATGTGTGGGTGAAGCTCTCCCGCTGTTGCACCCCGGTGCCGGGCGATCCGATCATCGGCTTCGTCACCCGGGGCAACGGCGTGTCGGTCCACCGCGCCGACTGCGTCAACGTCGACTCGCTCTCCCAGCAGCCCGAGCGGATCATCGAGGTCGAGTGGGCGCCCACCCAGTCCTCGGTGTTCCTCGTCGCCATCCAGGTCGAGGCGTTGGACCGGGCCCGTCTGCTCTCCGACGTCACGCGCGTGCTGTCCGACCAGCACGTCAACATCCTGTCCGCGGCCGTACAGACCTCGCGCGACCGGGTCGCGATCTCCCGTTTCACCTTCGAGATGGGCGACCCCAAGCACCTCGGCCACGTCCTGAAGGCCGTCCGCGGCGTCGAGGGCGTCTACGACGTCTACCGGGTGACTTCCGGCCGGCAGCGGTAGTCGGTAACGGCTCCGGGGGAGCGCGGTTCGCCGCGCCCCCCAGGCACTTACGGCTCACCCTTCTTGCGGAGAAAGCCGCACCAGCAGGGGCGCGGGGAACCGCGCGCCCAGGTACTACCGGCGGG
>NZ_JACEGK010000746.1:0-2701 GCF_056859195.1 Streptomyces sp. NH27 | reverse complement strand
GTGTGCGGCGGCCAACGGATCGCGGCCGCCGCGGGACCGCCACCGTAGGAAAGCCGACGCGCACCGGACGGTAGGAAACGGATGCGGGACCATGGCGGCACGATGGACGACGACCGCGCCACCCCGACGACCACCGCACCGACGACCGGCACCCCGGCCCCGCGCGCCGCCCGGGACATCCGAAGTGCCCGGGACGCCTCCTGCGAGCGGCTGCTCGTGGACTGCCGGCTGCGCGCGGCCACCGAACTGTTCGCCCACACCTGGGACCCGGTGATCCTCGCCGGGCTGAGCGAAGGCCCGCTGCGCCGCGCCGGGTTGCGGTCGCTGGCCGGCGGCATCAGCGACAAGGTGCTCACCGAGGCGCTGCGCCGCCTGCTCGGCAACGGCCTGATCGAGCGCCGCGCCTTCCGCGCCGCGCCACCCCGGGTCGACTACGGCCTCACGCCGCTCGGCACCAGCCTGGTGGACGGCCCGCTGCGTGCGATGGGCCGCTGGACCCGGGAGCACGGCGAGGAACTGCTCGAAGCCCAGGAACGCGCCGCCGGACAAGCGGCGAGCTGACACCCCGTACGCAAGGCGCCCGGGGCACGAGCGGGGCGGCGGCGCGGCCCCGGGTGGCCTTGCCGCCGCCGGTGGGGCCTTGGATGCGGTTCAGCGAACGCCGAGCAGGTGGTCCATCGCGAGCTGGTCGAGCGCCTCGAAGGCCATCCCGCGCTCGGCCACCGCGTCCGCGTCGAAGTCCTCGTACGCGCTGCGGTCGGCGAGCAGGTCGGCCAGCGACTCGTCGGCGCCCAGCGTGGTCTGTGCCAGCTCGTCCAGGCCGGACACGCGCAGCGCCTCCTGGACGACCGGGTCGGCGCGGAAGGCGGCGGCCCGCTCCTTGAGGATGAGGTAGTTGCGCATGCCGCCGGCCGCGGACGCCCACACGCCGCTCATGTCCTCGGTCCGCGGCGGCTTGAAGTCGAAGTGCCGCGGGCCCTGGTAGCCGCCGCGCTCCAGCAGGTCGACCAGCCAGAAGGCCGAGCGCAGGTCGCCGGCGCCGAACCGCAGGTCCTGGTCGTACTTGATGCCGGTCTGGCCGTTGAGGTCGAGGTGGAAGAGCTTGCCGTGCCACAGCGCCTGGGCGATGCCGTGCGGGAAGTTGAGCCCGGCCATCTGCTCGTGGCCGACCTCGGGGTTGACGCCGACGATGTCGGGGCGCTCCAGGGAGTTGATGAACGCCAGCGCGTGGCCGACGGTCGGCAGCAGGATGTCGCCGCGCGGCTCGTTCGGCTTCGGCTCCACCGCGAAGCGCAGGTTGTAGCCCTGCTCGGTGACGTACTGGCCGAGGATGTCGAAGGCTTCCTTCATCCGGTCCAGGGCGACCCGTACGTCCTTGGCGCCGCCGGACTCCGCGCCCTCGCGCCCGCCCCACGCGACGTAGGTCTCGGCGCCCAGTTCCACGGCGAGGTCGATGTTGCGGATCACCTTGCGCAGCGCGAAGCGGCGCACCTCGCGGAGGTTGGAGGTGAAGCCGCCGTCCTTGAAGACCGGATGGGTGAACAGGTTGGTGGTGGCCATCGGCACCTTCATGCCGGTGGCGTCCAGCGCCTGCCGGAAGCGCTTGATGTGGCCGTCGCGGTCGGCGTCGGAAGAGCCGAAGGGGATCAGGTCGTCGTCGTGGAACGTCACGCCGTACGCGCCGAGTTCGGCGAGCCGGTGCACCGACTCGACCGGGTCGAGCGGCGCGCGGGTGGCGTCGCCGAACGGGTCGCGGCCTTGCCAGCCGACCGTCCACAGTCCGAAGGTGAACTTGTCGGCCGGTGTGGGGGTGAGGTTCGTCTCGGAAGTCATTGCGGTCGGCTCCTATTCGTCAGACTGTTGAACAAATTAGTATGCGAGCCCAGTGATGGGAAGTGGGAACAGCGCGAAAGGACCGGGATCACATGGCGCGACAAGGGCAGATCGTGCTCGGCGTGGACAGCTCCACGCAGTCCACGAAGGTGCTGGCGGTCGACGTGGACAGCGGTGAGGTGCTCGCCCGCGGCCAGGCGGCGCACACCGTCAGTACCGGCGCCGGGCGCGAGACCGACCCCGAGGTGTGGTGGCACGCCCTCCAGGACGCGCTGGGCGAGCTCGGACCGTACGCGACGCGGGCCGACGCGATCTCGGTCGGCGGCCAGCAGCACGGCCTGGTCGTGCTCGACGACCGCGGCCGCCCGGTGCGGGACGCGCTGCTGTGGAACGACGTACGGTCCGCCCCGCAGGCCGAGGCGCTGGTGGAGCGGCACGGCGCCGCGTGGTGGGCCGAGCGGGTCGGCTCGGTGCCCGGGGCGAGCTTCACCGTCGCCAAGTGGGAGTGGCTGCGCGCCCACGAGCCCGAGGCGGCCGCGGCCGCGCGGGCGATCCGGCTGCCGCACGACGTCCTCACCGAGCGGCTGAGCGGTGCCGCGGTCACCGACCGCGGCGACGCCTCCGGCACCGGCTGGTGGGCGTCGAGCACCGGGGCGTACGACGACGCGCTGCTCGCCGAGGTCGGGCTCGACCCGAAGCTGCTGCCCACGGTGCTCGGGCCCGGCGAGGCGGCCGGCGCCGCACGGGACGGCGCCGGGGTACGACCCGGCGCGCTGGTCGGCGCCGGCACCGGCGACAACGCCGCCGCCGCCCTCGGCCTCGGGCTCGCCCCGGGGCGGCCGGTGCTCAGCCTCGGCACCACCGGCAC
>NZ_JACEGK010000745.1:0-2704 GCF_056859195.1 Streptomyces sp. NH27 | reverse complement strand
GCGGGAGGGCGAGCCCGGGACAGGGCGGATCGAGATCGATGGAAAGGAGGTGGGCGAGATGTCGTTGGAGAAGTTGCGGGCGCGGGTGCTGGTGTCGCCGCATGACGCGGTGCTCTTCCCGGGCACCATCGCGGAGAACATCGCGCTGCTCGCGCCCGACCGGAAGGCCGCGGAGCGCGGCACCTGGGCGGCGTTCGCGGACCAGGTGATCGACACGGTGCCCGGCGGCGCGCAGGCACCCGTGGGCGACCGCGGGGAGAGCCTGTCCGGCGGGCAGCGGCAGCGCGTCGCGCTCGCCCGCGCCCTCGCCGCGGCCCCGCCGGTGCTGGTGCTGCACGACCCGACCACGGCCGTGGACGCGGCGACCGAGGACCGTATCGCCGGCCGCCTGCGCGAGTTGCGGGCCCGCGACGGCCTGACCTCGCTCCTGGTCACCACCAGCCCCGCTCTGCTCTCCCGCTGCGACCGGGTGTTCTTCCTGCACGACGCCGCGCCGGAGGAGGCGGCGGCCGACCGCGGAAGGGCCGGCGCCGCAGCAAAGGACCGTGCGGCGGACGGCCGTGCGGCGGACGGCCCGACCGGCTTCGGCGGCAAGGGAGTCAAGGGAGTTGGGGGCAGCGGGACCGCCCGGCCGCACGGCGCGGACGACGGGACGAGCACGTCCCGCCCCGCGGGCGACGGGACACCACCTGGTGGCCCGGCCGTCGCCCTGCTCGCTTCGGACAGCGGCACCCATGCCGGACTGATGCGTCGCAACGCCGCCTACCGTGAGTTGCTGACGCGATGAACGCCACCGATTCCGCCACCGACCCCGCCGCCGTAGCGGCCGCCGCCCGCCCGCTGCTGCCCGTCGCCGACGGCCGCCGCACCCGCGCGTATCTGCGTGCCGCGCTCCGCCGACGTCGTGGCCTGCTCGCGGCGACCACGGCCGTGATGGTCGCCGAGATCGCGCTCGGCCTCGTCGGACCGATCGCGATCGGCTGGGTGACGCAGGCGATCGTCGACGGCCGCGGCAGTTCCGCGGTGGTCGGGCCGGTCGTCCTGCTCGCCGCCGCGGCGGTGCTCGGCGCGCCGGCCACCTGGGCGTCGAACGTGCTGCTCGCCCGCGTCGTACTGCCCGAAGTGGCGGAGTTGCGCGAGGACGTGGTCGGCACCGCGCTCGCCCTCCCGGTGGACACGGTGGAGGCGGGTGGCGGCGGCGACCTCGTCTCGCGTGTCTCCGGCGACGTGGAGCGCGTCACGGAAGCGGCGCAGGGCGGGTTCGGGAGTTTCGTGTCCGCGGCCCTCGCCATCCTGGCCACCCTGGTCGGACTGGCCTCCCTGGACTGGCGGTTCGCGCTCGCCGGGCTGCTCGCGGTGCCCCTTCATGCCTACACCCTGCGCTGGTATCTGCGTACGTCCCGCCCGATCTACGCGGCCGGCCGCACCGCCGAGGGCCACCGCACCTCCGCCCTGCTCGGCGCGTTCGCGGCGTTGCCGACCGTACGGGCGCTGCGGCTCGGCGGCCGCCAGTACACCCGCGTCGGGGACGCGTCCCTCGCCGCGGCCGAATACGAGTTCAGGGCCACCCGCACCGCCACACGCTTCTTCGGGCGGCTCAACGTCGCGGAGTTCATCGGCCTCGGCGCGATCCTGCTCGCCGCGTCCGTGCTGGTGCGGTCCGGCACGGCGAGCGTCGGCGCGGCGACCACGGCCGCCCTCTTCTTCGTCGGGCTCTTCGACCCGATCAACGCGGTGCTCGGGGCGTTCGACAGCGTGCAGCAGGCGGCGGCCGGGCTGGCCCGCCTGATCGGGGTCCTCGACGCGGCGCCCCAGAAGGCGACGGAGGCACCCGAGCACGCGCCGAAGTCCGTGCCGCCGCCTGCGCATGCACCCATACCCGTACCCGTACCAAGCGTCCCGGCGCCGGAAGTTCGGCCGGGCGGAAGGCCGGGGCGACAGTCGCGGTCCCGGCGCAGACTCGTACTCGGGCTCGACGGTGCGGACTTCGGCTACGGCGACCGGCCGGACGTCATTCACGACGTGAGCGTGCGGATCGAGCCGGGCCAGCACGTGGCGGTCGTGGGCACCACCGGCTCCGGAAAGTCCACGGTGGCCGCGCTGTTGGCGGGGCTCCGTACGCCCCGGCGCGGCACCGCGACGCTGGACGGGGTGCCGCTCGCCGACCTCTCCCCCGCCGAACTGCACCGCACGGTGGCCCTCGTCACCCAGGAGACCCACGTCTTCGCCGGCACCGTCGCCGCCAACATACGGCTGGCGCGGCCCGACGCGTCCGACGCGGAGGTCGCCGCCGCCCTGGACGCGGTCGGCGCGACCGGATGGGTCGACGCACTGCCCGACGGCGCCGCGACCGTGATCGGCGCCGGCGGCCACCACCTCGCCCCCAGCCAGGCCCAACACCTCGCCCTGGCACGGCTGTTCCTGCTCGACCCGGAGGTGGTCGTGCTCGACGAGGCCACGGCCGAGGGCGGCAGCGACTCGGCGCGGCTGCTCGACACCGCCGCCGCCAGGGTCCTGCACGGGCGCAGCGCCCTCCTCGTCGCCCACCGGCTCTCGCAGACCGCCACCGCCGACACGATTCTCGTCATGGAAGGAGGACGGGTAGCCGAACAGGGCTCCCACGAGGCGCTGCGCTCGGCCGGCGGGACGTACGCGGCTCTGTGGGACGCCTGGTCGCGGCCCAGCTGAGGCCCGCCCGCCCGGC
>NZ_JACEGK010000744.1:0-2707 GCF_056859195.1 Streptomyces sp. NH27 | reverse complement strand
GCCGGACCCGCCCCGGGCCGTTCACCCGCGGCTGTTGCGCGGGAGCGCTCAGGCGCCCCAGCCGGCCTGGTTGCCGCCGACCCGGTCGGCGATGATCCGGTCGGCGTAGCCGGAGCGGGCGTACGCGGACATCGGGTCCGGGTCCAGCCCCATCTCCTCGCGGAGTTCGGCGAGCAGCGGGCGCACGTCGGTGTTGAAGGCGTCCATCAGGACGCCGTTGGCGCCCAGCACGTCACCGGCCACCTGCGCCGCGGCGAGCGCCTCGGTGTCGACCAGCAGCGCCTTCGCGGTGGCCTCCTGGACGTTCAGCACCGAACGGATCTGGCCCGGGATCTTGGGCTCGATGTTGTGGCACTGGTCGAGCATGAACGCGATCCCGGAGTCCGCGTCCAGCCCGCCCGCCTGCTTGACCTCGAAGAGGATGCGGAAGAGCTGGAACGGGTCGGCGGCACCGACCATGAGGTCGTCGTCGGCGTAGAAGCGGGAGTTGAAGTCGAACGAGCCGAGCTTCCCCTCGCGCAGCAGGAACGCCACGATGAACTCGATGTTGGTGCCCGGGGCGTGGTGCCCGGTGTCGACGCACACCTGGGCCCGCTCGCCCAGCCGCAGGCAGTGCGCGTAGGCGGTGCCCCAGTCCGGCACGTCGGTGGTGTAGAAGGCCGGTTCGAAGAGCTTGTACTCCAGGATCAGCCGCTGGTCGGCCGACAGCCGCTCGTACACCGCGGACAGCGCCTCGGCCAGCCGGTCCTGCCGGGCCCTGATGTCGTCCTGGCCGGGGTAGTTGGTGCCGTCGGAGAACCACAGTTTCAGGTCCCGGGAACCGGTCTGGTCCATCACGTCGACGCAGGCGAAGAGGTGGTCGAGTGCCTTGCGCCGGATCGCCGGGTCGGGGTTGGTGACGCTGCCGAGCCGGTAGTCGTCGTCCTGGAAGACGTTCGCGTTGACGGTGCCCAGCGTGATGCCGGCGTCCGCCGCGGCGCGGCCCAACTCGGCGTAGTCCTCGACCTCGTCCCAGGGGATGTGCAGGGCGACGATCGGCGCGATCCCGGTGTACGCGTGCACCTGGGCGGCGTCGGCGATCTTCTCGAACGGGTCCCGGGGCACGCCCTGTTGGGCGAAGACCTTGAACCTGGTGCCGGAGTTGCCGAACGCCCACGACGGCAACTCGATGCGCTGCGCGCGCAGTACGTTCTTGGCTGCCTCACGACCGGCCATGGGGGGACCTGCTTTCCAGTGCGGACGGTTCTTGCTGACAGTTCGGATCGGTGCTCACCGGGCGACCTCCACCAGTTCCACGCCCAGCAGGTCGGCGGTGGCCCGCAGTTGCGGCAGCAGGTCGCCGACGCCCAGCGCCCAGTGGTGCGAGATGCCCGTGGCGCTCCACGCGTCCGTCCACTCGCCCGGGTCACAGCCGAAGTCGACCCGCGAGGTGGTGTTGCCGATCTCCAGCAGCGGTCCGGGGACCACCTCGCCGGTGGAGGCGACGAACGTGAAGGCGCCGTCGCGCTGTTGAGCGATCCCGAACGTGGTGACCGGGCCGTGCGCCACGTCGAACTCCACGGACACGCCCCAGCCGCGCTTGCCGTGGTAGACGCCCAGGCCGCGCAGCAGTGGCCGCCGCCGGCTGATCGCCAGGTGGGCCGGGCCGTCGTGGCCCATCTCCACCACGTTGTCACGGAAGTTCAGCGCCTGGAGCTCGGTGAACGAGCCGCCGCCGCCGAGCCGGTCCACGATGAGCATGGCCAGCGAGGTACGCAGTTCGTACTCGCCGGTGGCGGGCACGCCGCGCGCGGTGAGCAGGGACGCGCCGAGGATCATGCCGGCGCCGAGCCGTTCGTGCTGCTCGCCCTCCAGACCGCGGTGGTAGTAGGCGAGGCTGTCCAGCGCGAAGTCGTCCACCAGCCGGTCGAGTCCGACCGACACCTTGGCCGCCCAGCGGAAGTCCTCCTCCTGGACCGTCGGGTCCAGGTCGAAGACCTCCCGGGCCAGCGCGATGCGCTCCTCGACCTGGGTGTCGGTCACGCCGGCGACCCGCACCCGCAGGTCGTCGAACTCCAGCACCTCCATATGGCCGCCGAAGTTCGCCGGGACCAGCGTGAGGTCGGTCGACACGTCGAGCATGCCGGGGTAGAGGTGCCCCATCAGGCCGTGCCGGCCGTGCCGCAGCGCGCCGCGCACCCCGGCCGCCTTGATCCAGCGGCCGATCCGGGTCCAGGCCCGCTCGTCCTCCAGGTACCCCGACACCGAGCGGAAGTCGATGCCGCAGCGCAGGAAGGCGTTGGCCATCTCCGGCAGCGGGCAGGCGCCGCAGTACGCCAGCCACTGCCCGGTGTCGAAGTTCGCGTGGTCCATCGCCTCGGTGGGCTGGAGGTTGATCAGCAGCACCGGCGCGCCGCTGCGCTGCGCGATCGGCACCAGCATCGAGGCGGTCATGTAGGTGGTGAGGAAGCCGACGATGATGTCGCAGCCGGCCACCCGCAGCGTCTCGGCGGCGCGCGCGGCGTCGGAGGCGTCGGAGACGAACCCGGCGTCCACCACGTCGCAGTCCAGCGCCCGCATCCGCGTCGCCACCCGGTCCGCGGAGCGCTGGAGTTGGGGGAGCAGGTCGGGGAACTGCGGCCAGTAGGCGCCGAGTCCGCCGGCCACCAGGCCCACCTTGGTCCGCCGGGCGGTGATGCGCCGCAGTCCGGGCGGCAGGGCGGAAGAC
>NZ_JACEGK010000743.1:0-2719 GCF_056859195.1 Streptomyces sp. NH27 | reverse complement strand
ACCCACGCCACCACACCCTGACCCCGCCCCCACGCTCGGAGAGCCGTGCCGCCAGTTGGACGTACGCATCCGGCGCCGACCCCGCCGCCCGGCCAGACCTACGTCACCCGATCAGACACTCCAACGAACCCGAGAGCGAGCCGACTTGGGCCCCGCTCGGCAACCGATAGCGTCGGGAGGCGCACCGGCTTCGGTGTGCCCCCGACCAGACAAGGAGGAACTGCAATGCGCGTTTCCGTGATCGGCTGCGGGCACCTCGGCATCCCGCACGCGGCGGCGATGGCCGAACTCGGCCACGAGGTCATCGGCGTGGACGTCGACCAGGCGAAGGTCGACCGACTCAACGCCGGCGAATGCCCCATCTACGAGATCGGGCTGCCGGAACTGCTCGCCCGGCACACCCGGAGCGGACGTCTGCGCTTCACCACCGACATCCGCGAGGCCGCCGACTTCGCCGAGCTGCACTTCATCGGCGTGGGCACCCCCATCGACGCCGACGGACGCTCCTACGACACCGCACAGGTCTTCGGCGCGATCCGTCAGCTCGCCCCCCACCTCGACCGGGCGTGCACGGTCGTCGGGAAGTCCACCGTCAGCGTCGGCACCACCCACAAGGTCACCGAGCTCGCGCAGCGCCTGGCCCCCGCCGGCGACCGCGTCGATGTCGTCTGGAACCCGGAGTTCCTGCGTGAAGGCCACGCCGTCGAGGACACCCTGCGCCCGGACCGGCTCATCGCCGGAGTCTCCACCGCGGAGGGTGAGAAGGCGATCCGCGCGGTGTACGCCGAGATCATCGACGCGGGCGTGCCGATCTTCGTCACCGACCCGCAGACCGCCGAGTTGGCCAAGGGAGCCGCCAACACCTTCCTCGGCCTCAAGATCTCGTACATCAACGCCGTCGCCGACATGTGCGATGCCGCGGGCGGCGACGTCTCCCGGATCGTGGACATCCTCGGCATCGACCCCCGCATCGGCGCCGGCGGCATGCGGCCCGGTATCGGCTACGGCGGCGGCTGCCTCCCCAAGGACGTCCGCGCCTTCACCGCCTCCGCCCGGCAGCTCGGCGCCGAACGCGCCGCGACCCTCCTGCGCGCCGCCGAGGAGATCAACGAGAACCGCACCGATGTCGCCCTCGGCCTCATCACCCGCGCCCTGGGCGACCTTCCCATCAAGGGCGCCCGGATCACCGTGTGGGGCGCCGCGTTCAAGCCCGGCACCAACGACGTACGCGAGTCTCCGGCCCTCGCCCTCTCCCAGGCCCTCCAGCGAGCCGGCAGCGTCGTCACCGTCCACGACCCGCGGGCCGTACCCACGGCGATGCTCCACAACCCGGAGCTGGACTACACCGACGACCTGGCCGCGTCCCTCGACGGCGCGGACCTCGTCGTCCTGGCCACCGAGTGGCCCGAGTACCGGCGGGCCGACCCCCATGCCCTGGTGAACCGCCCGGCCAATCCCCTGCTCGTCGACTGCCGGACCACCCTCGACCCCGAACCCTGGCGCGCGATGGGCTGGACCGTCCACCAGCTCGGGCGTCCGGGGAAGTAGCACCGGGCCGCCCCATGAGCGGCGACGACGTTCTCCTTCGCCTCTGATCGTTGGCGGTCCGTCACCCAGCTCCGCAGCGAAGGAACTTGGCCGTCTTGAACACGTTCAAGAACAGGGCTAGCATCCTTGCTGTCAGAGAGTTTTGAACACGTTCAAGAGCACTCTCCCAGGGGTGGAATGCGTCATGAACCTCACCGTCCTCGCCTATGTGATCTACCTGGCGATCAGCGTCACGCTGACCATCTGGGTGGCCCGGACACTCAGCCGCAACGGCCGGCTCTTCCTGTCCGACGTCCTGCACGGCGACGAGAAGCTGGCCGACGCGGTCAACCACCTGCTGGTGGTCGGCTTCTACCTGGTCAACCTCGGCTTCGTCGCGCTCTACCTGAAGACCACCGACACCATCGAGGACGCCCGTGGGGTCTTCGAGGCGCTGTCGGTCAAGCTCGGCGTGGTCCTGCTGGTGCTCGGCGCCATGCACCTGGGCAACGTCTACGTCCTCAACCGCTTCCGGCGGCGCGGCCTGAGCGACCGCGAGCAGTACCCGCCGATCGAGCCGGACGGCAGCACGCCGACCGCGTGGGCGCACAAGCCCGCCGGTGCCTGAGATGACCGCCACCACGTCGGCCCGCCGGGCGGACCCGCACCCGCGGGCGCCCGGAAACGTCCGCCGGGCGCTCCCCCGCCGGCCGCTGCGCGCGCTGACCGTGCTGTACGACCCCTACTGCAAGCTGTGCTCGTTCGTCGCGGGCTGGCTGGCCCGGCAGCAGCAACTCGTGCCGATCGACCTGGTGCCCACCGGATCGGCCGAGGCGCGGCGGCGCTTCCCGGAGCTGGACCACGCCGCCACGGCCAAGGAGATCACCGCCGTCGGCGACCAGGGGCAGGTCTACCGGGGCGACAGCGCCTTCATCGTCTGCCTGTGGGCGCTGGCCGGACACCGCGAGTTCTCGCACACCCTGACCAGACCGGCCGGGCGGCGGCTGGCCCGGGCCGCGGTGCTCAGCGCGGCGAAGTACCGCGGTTCGACCGGCCACGGCGCCCTCACCCACCCGCCGGCCAGGCCGCCGGAGAAGGTGGAGAAGGTGACGTACGGGATGGCGCCCGGCTGGACGTACGACCGGGTCACCGGGTGGACCCAGGCCCCGTACGCGGGCCCGGCCCCCACTCC
>NZ_JACEGK010000742.1:0-2731 GCF_056859195.1 Streptomyces sp. NH27 | reverse complement strand
TGAGCGATGCGGCTGCTTCCCGGGCCCCGATCCGCGCGGGCATCCCGGAGCACGGCCGGGTGCCGAAGTACTTCGCGGTGAAGACCCGGCTGGAGGGCATGCTCGACGACCTCGGGGAGGGCGGGCTGCTGCCGACCGAGCGGGAGTTGGCGGCGGAGTTCGCGGTGGCGCGGGAGACCGTACGCCAGGCGCTGCGCGAACTGCTCATCCAGGGCCGGGTCCGCCGCAAGGGCCGCGGCACCGTGGTGGCCGGGCCGAAGCTGGTGCAGCCGCTGTCCACGGCGAGCTACACCGAGGGCGTACGGCGCCAGGGCCGCGTGCCCGGGCGCAACCTGATCGGCCTGGAACGGCTGGCGGCCGACCCCGCGCTCGCCACCGAGCTCCGGCTGGCGACGGGTGACCTGGTCTGGCACATGGAACGGGTGCTGCTCGCCGACGAGGAGCGGGTCGGGCTGGAGAGCACCTACCTGTCCTGCGCCCGACTTCCCCATCTCGAACGGGACTTCGCGCCCGACACCTCCTTCTACGCGTTCCTCCGCGAGCGGATGGGGCTGGAGCCGACGGTGGTGGACGAGCGGATCGAGACGGTGCTCGCCACGCCGCGGGAGGCGTTGCTCATCGGCACGCCGCCGGCTCTGCCGATGCTGTTGCTGCACCGGTCCAGCAAGGATGCTTCCGGGGCGCCCCTGGAACGTGTGCGATCCCTCTACCGCGGGGATCGGTTCAGCTTCACCGTGCACCTGGACAAGTGACGTAAGGAGGCGCCCTGGCTCTCCGGGCATCCGGCGTCGCAAAAATAACAGAATGATAACGGGTCTAGGCCAAGTTTGCAGCCCTGTTCACCGGGAGGACCGTATCCCGTTGTGCCGCGGTCATCCGGGATCGCGAATGTCGGGGTCGTGAGAGTCACTGTCGTAGGAGCCGGGGTGCTGGGCACCATGCACGCCTGGCATGCAATCGAACGCGGCCATGAGGTCGTCCACCTGGAGCGGGAACGCGAAGCGCGCGGCGCCTCCGTCCGTAACTTCGGCCTGGTGTGGGTCGGCGGGAGGGCCGTCGGCGCGGAGCTGGAGACGGCGCTGCGGGCCCGGGAGCTGTGGGAGGCGATCGGCACGAAGGTGCCGGGCACCGGCTTCCGGGCGAACGGCTCGCTGACGGTGGTGCGCACGCCCGCCGAGCAGGCGGTCGCCGAGGACGTCCTGGGCCGCGCGGACGCCGCCGAGCGCGGTTTCACGTGGCTGGCCCCGGCCGAGGTCCGCGCGTACAACCCGGCGCTGCGCGGCGACATCCTCGGCGCGCTGCGGTGCGAGAAGGACGCCGCGGTCGAACCGCGCACCACCCTGCCCGCGCTGCGCGCCCACCTGACGGCCACCGGCCGCTACACGTTCGTGCCCGGCCGGGAGGTCCGCGACGTGGCGACGGGCTCGGTCCGGGACGACCACGGCACGGTGTACCGCTCGGACAGCGTGGTACTGGCCACCGGCGCCTGGCTCGGCGGGCTGGTCAAGGAGTTGGCGCCGGCGCTGCCGGTGCGCCGGGTCCGGTTGCAGATGGCGCAGACCGCGCCGCTGGGCGAGACGCTCACCACGTCCGTCGCCGACGGCGACAGCTTCCGCTACTACCCCGCCTACGCCGGCGCCGCCCTGGAGACGCTGCGCTCCGACGAGCCGCAGCCGCCGGTCGCGGCCGAGCACCGGATGCAACTCCTGCTGGTCCAGCGCCTCGACGGCGGCCTGACCATCGGCGACACCCACGAGTACGACGAGGCGTTCGCCTTCGACGTGACCGAGGACCCCTACGAGCACCTGCGCGAGCGGGCCACCGCACTGCTCGGCCGCCCGCTGCCCTCCATCCGGCGCCGCTGGGCCGGGGTGTACGCGCAGACCGTCGACACCGCCGAGGTCGTGCACCGCGAGCAGGTGCTCGACGGGGTGTGGCTGGTCACCGGGCCCGGCGGGCGCGGCATGACCTGCTCGCCCGCGATCGGCGAGACCACCGCGAACCGGATCGGCTGGTGAACACCATGACCTCCACCCCCGCATCGACCCCGTCCTCCGCTGCCCCGGCTCCCACGCTGGTCGTGCTCGACATGGCCGGCACCACCGTCGCCGACGGCGGGCTGGTGGAGTCGGCCTTCTCCCGGGCCGCGGAAGAGCTGGGCGTCGAGCCCGGCAGCGCCGACCACGCCGAGAAGCTCGGATACGTCCGCGCCACCATGGGCGAGTCCAAGATCACCGTGTTCCGCGCCCTGTTCGCGACGGAGGAGACCGCCCGGCGCGGCAACTCCGCCTTCGAACGCGCCTACGCCGAACTGGTCGGCGGCGGCGAGTGCAAGCCGCTGCCCGGCGCCGAGCAGGCGATCGGTGAACTGCGCGCGCAGGGCCGCAAGGTCGTCCTGACCACCGGCTTCGCCCGCACCACCCAGGACGCCATCCTCGACGCCCTCGGCTGGCAGGACATCGCCGACCTCACCTTGTGCCCGGCCGACGCCGGCCGCGGCCGCCCCCACCCGGACCTGGTGCTCACCGCGCTGCTGCGCACCGGCACCGAGTCCGTACGGCACGTCGCGGTGGCCGGTGACACGGCGTACGACATGCTCAGCGGCGTCCGGGCGGGCGCGGCCGTCGTGGCCGGCGTCACCACCGGCGCGCACGACGAGCCCCGGCTGCGGGCGGCGGGCGCCACCCACGTACTCGGGTCGGACGCCGACCTCCCGGCGCAGCTCGGGGGG
>NZ_JACEGK010000741.1:0-2752 GCF_056859195.1 Streptomyces sp. NH27 | reverse complement strand
TGGCCGACGTGGTCCGTGCGCTCGACGAGGCCGCGCGGCAGCAGTAGCGCTGTCGCGCCGCACAGCCGGTGCCGCGACCGGCGAGGTTTGCCCGGTAGCGAGGTGTCCTGGCGCTCCCCCACGGCCTTCGGCGTGGGTGGTACTCCCAGGCCGCAAGGCAGCCGAAAGCCCTCGCGGTGGGCCTACTCGGGCTTTCGGCCAACGCTGGGGGCACCACCCGCCGAAGGCAGGGGGAGGACACGCGTGCCAGGGCGGCGAGCGGGGCACACCTTGCCGGGAGGGGCACTAGCGTGTGAGGCATGACCAAGTCAGCGAACGGGTCGAACCCGGTGGGCCTTGGCGACGTCCTGCGACCGTACGTGGAGGACGGCACCCTGCCCGGTGCGGTCGGCCTGGTGGCGCGTGGCGACGACGTCGAGTTCGCGGCGGTCGGGTCCGCCGACGCCGAGGGCCGGATGCCGATGGCCCGGGACTCGATCTTCCGGATCGCCTCGATCACCAAGCCGATCACGGCCGCCGCGGTGATGGTGCTGGTCGACGACGGCCGGCTCGATCTGGCGGACCCGGTGCGGCGGTGGCTGCCGGAGCTGGCCGCGCCGAACGTGGTGCGTACCCCGGAAAGCCCGCTCGACGACGTGGTCCCGGCCGACCGCCCGATCACGGTGGAGGACCTGCTCAGCTCGCGCACCGGGTACGGCTTCCCGCCGGACTTCGCGCTGCCCGCCGTACGGCCGCTCTTCGCCGAGGGGGTGCAGTCCGACGGCCGCGAGCCGCAGCGTTTCCTGGCCACCGACGAGTGGCTGCAGACGCTGGCCGGTATCCCGATGCTGCACCAGCCGGGCGAGGCATGGCTCTACAACACCTCCTCCGACCTGCAGGGCGTGCTGATCGAGCGGGTCAGCGGGGAGTCGTTGCCCGACTTCATGGCCGAGCGGATCTTCGAGCGGCTGGGCATGCGGGACACCGGCTTCGTCGTCCCGGCGGCGAAGCGGGACCGGTTCACCAGCTACTACCGGACCGGTGAGTCCGGCGGCCTGGAGCTGGCCGACGGGCCGGACGGCCAGTGGAGCGGCCCGCCGCCCTTCGCATCCGGCGCCGGCGGGCTGGCCTCGACCGTCGACGACTGGCTGGCGTTCGGCCGGATGCTGCTCGCCGAGGGCGCCACCGCGGACGGCCGGCGCCTGCTGTCGGCGCAGTCGGTGCGGCTGATGACGGCCGACCACCTCACCGGGGCGCAGCGTGCGGCGGGCCGGCTGTTCCTGGAAGGCCAGGGCTGGGGGTTCGGAGCCGCCGTGGACGTCGAGGTCATCGACCCGTGGAACATCCCCGGCCGCTACGGCTGGGTCGGCGGCACGGGTACGTCGGCACATGTCGTGCCCGCGACCGGCTCGGTCCACATCCTGCTGACCCAGCTCGCGGCGACCAGCCCGGCGCCCACGCGGCAGCTACGGGACTTCTGGCGGTACGCGGCAGACGCGTGAGGACGGCAGGGGTGACGGGGCGACGGTGATTTCGCGGCCCCGGATACGTTTGCTCGGCGCTCAGTCGCGGCAGATCTCAGGCATGCCTCCGGACTCGCTCCTCAGCCCCTCCACCCGGCCGGTGATCAAGCGCACGGCACGCGCGATCATCCTCGACGGCGACCGGCTCGTGCTGATCAAGCGGACCAAACCCGGCATCGCTCCGTACTGGGTCACGCCGGGCGGCGGGGTCGAGGAGGAGGACGCCGGGGTGCTCGCCGCCCTGCACCGCGAGATCGACGAGGAGTTGGGCGGCAAGATCACCGACGCCGTGCCCGCCTTCGTCGACACCATCGAGCACATCGCGGACGACGGGTCGCACGGCGTGAAGGTGCAGTACTTCTTCGCGTGCCGGCTGGAGTCGATGGACCTCGACCGGCGGCACGGCCCGGAGATCGACGAGCCGTGCGGCAGCTACGAGGTGGTGCGGGTGCCCTTCACGCGGATGGGACTCGCCTCCGTGGAGGTCGTGCCGCTGACCCTGCGGCACTACCTGGACGCGAACATCGAAGGGGTGCTCGGACTGCTCGGTCCCGACCTGGGCTGACCGCCGCCGCATCGGCAGCGGATCGATCAGACGTCGGCGACCAGGGCGTACGCCTCGCGCAGGTCACCGCCGGCGTAGGCATGGGTGGCCAGGCCGCTGACATGGTCGTCGCCGTTGACCGCGACCGAGACCGGGACCACGCCGAACAGCGCGGTGTCCGACAGCGAGTCGCCGTAGGCCACGCAGTCGGTGCGGCCGACCCCGTAGCGGGCGCACAACTCATCGGCGATGACCACCTTGGACTCGGGCCGCAGGATGCCGGACGGGTCGAGGGCGACACCCGGTGCGAAGGGGAACGCGGGGAAGACCGAGGCACGGGCGTCGTGGACACCCCATGTACGCAGCCGGGTCACGAAGAAGTCGGGGGAGAGCGAGATCACCGCGCAGTGCTCGCCGCGGGCGGTGATGTCGGCCCACACCTCGCGAATTCCGGTCAGCCAGGGAGCACTCGTGAAAGCGCCGGCCACGTGGTGCTCGGTGAGCGCGGACCACATCCGGTAGGCGCGCCACGCGTATCCGTACGAGTCGATCTCGCCGCCGGACAGCGCTCTCTCCAACTCCCGGAACTCGGCGACCATGCCGATCTGCCGGGAGATCTCCATTCCGGCGGATGTGCCGGGCATCAACGTGCCGTCCATGTCAAAGATGTGCAGTCGCGCCATCCTGGCCCCCTCCTTCATGCGCG
>NZ_JACEGK010000740.1:0-2754 GCF_056859195.1 Streptomyces sp. NH27 | reverse complement strand
CCCCTGCGCTCCGCGCCCTTCTCCCGTACACCCGCCGCGCGTTCGCCTGACGGCCCCGAACGACCTACGGTTCGTGGCTTCTTGCGGCCGCTCAGGCGATGGTCGCCGGGGTGTCCCGCAGGGTGACGCTGGCGTGGCTCTCCTGGAAGCTCTGGTCGGAGACCAGGGTCAGCCGGGCCGTGGCCTGGAACTCCGGCAAGGTGGCGGACCCGCACGAGACCATGGTGGTCTTGAGCTTGGCGATGGTCAGGGCGAGCCCTTCGTCGAGGTCGCCGGCGTAGGGGACGTAGCCGTCGACGCCTTCCTCGAAGATCATCCCCTGGCCGCCCTGGCCGTAACGCTGCCAGTTGCGGGCCCGGTTCGAGCCTTCGCCCCAGTACTCCTTCACGAAGCCGTCGCGGGTGGGGAGTTTCGCGCCGGCCGCCTGGTCGAAGCGGGCGAAGTAGCGACCCATCATGACGAAGTCCGCTCCCATCGCCAGTGCCAGGGCCACGTGGTAGTCGTGTACGAGTCCGCCGTCGGAGCAGATCGGCACGTACGCGCCGGTGCGGTCACGGAAGGCGTCCCGGGCCGCGGCGACATCCAGCACCGCGCTGGCCTGGCCGCGTCCGATGCCCTTCTGGTCGCGGGTGATGCAGATCGAGCCGCCGCCCACACCGACCTTGACGAAGTCCGCGCCGGCCTCGGCGAGGAAGGTGAAGGCTTCACCGTCGACCACGTTGCCGCCGCCGGTCGGAATCTCCGGGTAGTGCTTCTTCACCCAGGTCAGGGCCTGCGCCTGCCAGTCGCTGAAACCGTCGGAGGAGTCGAAGCACAGCGCGTCCGCGCCTGCTTCCAGCAGCGCGGGAACCCGCTCCTGGTAGTCGTGGGTGTTGATGCCCGCGCCCACGCGCAGGCGCTTGGCGGCGTCCACGGCCTGGCTCGGGAAGCGCTTGTTGTCCGCGTAGTCGGACCGGAACACCAGATGTTGCAGACGGCCCTCGGCGTCCAGCACCGGCAGGCAGTCCAACCGCTCGTCCCACAGTCGCGCGTTGGCCTCGGAGAGCGTGGTGTCGGCGCCGGCGTGCGGCAGGTCGGCGATGACGGTCATCCGACCGCTCACCGGTCCGTCGAGGTCGTGGCGCTGGGGATGGAAGTCACGGGAGGTCACCAGGCCGAGCAGGCGGCCGGTGGCGGTGCCGTCGTGGGTGACCGCGGCGGTGCTGTGACCGGTGCGCCGCATGATGGCGACGAGGTGGCCGAGGCTGTCGTCCGGGCGGACGTTGGTGTCGCTGGTGACGAATCCGGCCTTGAAGTTCTTCACCTGACGGACGGCCGCGGCCTGGTCCTGGATCGACTGGTTGTGGTGCAGGAAGCTCAGTCCGCCGCCCCGCGCGAGCGCGATCGCGAGCTCCGGCGTGCTGACCGCCTGCATGATCGCGGACGTGAACGGGGACCCCAGCTCGATCGCCGACTTCTCGCCCACGACGTGTCGCGCCAACGGCGTGGACAGGTCGACCGCCGCGGGCGAGCAGTCGGTCCTGGTCCGGTTCGGCAGCAGCAGGAACTCGTTGAACGTCCTTGAGACCTCGGCGATGATCTGTGCCACGCGTTCCTCCTGACCCGTCGGCCGAGGCCCGACTGCCCCGCCGTGAAGACCGCCCCGTGTCCCAGGACCCGGGCGGCGGGCAGGTGTCGGCATGGCGGCCGTGCAGGCGCCACGCACCACGGCGGAGCCCTGACCAGCCCGTGTCGAACCGGGTGCGGTCGTGACCGGCACCCTATCGACTGCCTCACCGCCGCACGAATCGCCCCTCCGCCACCCGCCGTTGCCCGGCCTCGACCAAGACCCGGATCAGGCGGGGGCGGGGACCCGGGCGCCATCCCGGAGTCGCCACGGCGTCCTGCTTCCCGGAGCGCGCCGGCCGGCGTTGCCGTCGGTCGACGGTTTCCCCCGCGGCCCGCGGCCCGCGGCGTGGGTGGGGGGTGCTCCCCAGGCTGCTGAGATCGAACTCGTGATGCGGCCGGATCGACAAGTGCACGCCTCACTGCCGGCGGTTGGGGCTCCACTCGTAGGCCCCCGGCGCCGTCGTGATGACTTCACCGGGCCAGGTCTGCCGCACCTGTTGCAGACGTTCTTGATGTTCATCGACCCAGTTCTCCTCCGGACGGATTCCCAGGAGCGTCGTGAGACGGTCCGGATCTTCGACCGTCACCGACAGCCAGCCGTCTTCGTGCACATGAAGGGTGAGGCTCAGGCCACGATCTCCTCCGATGCCGGCTTGCCGGCCTGGGGCGAGGTCGGACAGATCTCGCTGCCAGGCGTCGAGGTCCTGCTGAGAGAGGTAGACGTCCAACCGAGCGTCGATGAAACTCGCGGACACGAGCACGTCGGCGCGCAGGATGTCGTGGCCGGTCAGTATGCCCGGCTGGTAGCGGCCGGTGACGCGCACGATACAGCGGTTCCCGTCTGCGTCCTCCAGGTGGATCAGATCCGCCGGGGCAGATCCCGTCATCGGGTACTCCCTTCCTGAAGAGTGGGGTGGGCTTGCATCCTCTCCCATCGCCCCCGTGCGCGACGCGGACGGTGTCCCGGTCTCCCGCCGCGCATCGGGCACCGTCCTCACCAGTACGTGAGGAGGAGGTGGTTGAGGAGGAGGGCCAGGGCGGCTTGGGCGGCCAGCCAGGTGCGGCGGTCGGGGGCGGGCAGGAGCGCGGCGGTCGCCGGGAGCCAGAGGGTGAAGGGCAGCCAGATCCGTTCGGTCTCCGCCTTGC
>NZ_JACEGK010000739.1:0-2777 GCF_056859195.1 Streptomyces sp. NH27 | reverse complement strand
GCGGCAGTAGCCCTCGGCCGGCCCCCGGCCCGGCTCGACGCGACCCCCGACTTCGCACCGCCCCGCACCCGCTACGGGAACGCCCGCGCCGCCCGGATACGGCTACCCGCAGGGCGGGGCGGTGCCCACGGTCGGCCCCGGCTACATGGCGGTGCTGCGCTACCGCGGCCAGGACGGCAGCGAGCAGCAGCTGATCCGGCGGTCGGCGCCGGGCACCCCGCACCCGGAGTGGCAGATCCTGCACGAGTTGCGCTCGCTGGGCATCCGCCCGGAGCAGGTGCTCGAACTCCACACCGAGCTGGAGTCCTGCGATCTGCCGGGCGGCTACTGCACCCGGATGATCCGGGAGACCTGGCCGCAGGTGCGGATCAGCCACACCGCGCCGTACGGCCGTGACCACGCGAGCCGCCGCCAGGGCGTCCAGCACCTGCTCACCCACCAGGGCGAGTTGCACCAGGTGGCCGGCGCACCGGCCCGCCCGCAGCCGCAGCGGGTGCCGATGCCCGACCCGCACAGCGTGTTGCGGGTGCCGCCGGTGGGGTTGGACGTGATCGGCCAGGAGGTGGCGGGCGCGTTCGGGCCGCAGGGCGTGTTCCGTTTCGAGCAGCGCGCGGTCTCCCGGCAGGGCGTGCCGGACATCGTGGCCCAAACGCTGGTGTGGTCCGGGCTGCCGGTCGATTTCTCGCCGTTCTTCTGGGCGCAGGCCCAGCCCGGACAGCCGGTGCCCACGCTGGCCGAACTGGCCGCGCAGCGCGGGGTGCAGCCGGCCGCGGACGCGGGGTCGTACCTCGTGATGGGCAACGACTTCGGCCGCCAGCTGTGCGTGCAGTACGGCACCGCGCACATCGTCGCGGTGCCGCTGGAGGCGGGGCCGGGCGGACAGCCGGCGCAGCCGCAGTTCGTCAACTCCAGCCTGCCGGAATTCGCCCGCTGCCTGGCGCTGCTGGGCCGGATGTGGCGGCTGCGGATCGGGTTGACGCCGGAGCAGGCCGGGCACTGGACGGTGGACTTCCAGGCCCAACTGGCCGCGCAGGACCCGGCGGCGATCGCCTCGCCCGACAACTGGTGGTCGGTGCTGGTCGAGCAGATGTGGGACGGGCTGCTGTAGGCGGACCGAGCGGATTTAGACCGACTGGCAAGTGGAAGGTGGGTGAAGGCGCGGGTCGAGGGCCGAGTCCGGGCGGTGTCGACGAGGGAGCCATGGCGGAGCCCTGGTGACTGAGGAGAAGCCGTCCGGGCGGGAGCCATCGGCCCGCGACGCCGCCCACCATTTGCCGGCCGGTCTTAACGGCCGTTTCGTGCGGGCCGGGTGGAAGCTGCGTCTTCCGCTCGGCCCGTCCGTGTTTCCGGGGTAGAAGACAGTCGGAGTGTCGAGGCCCTTACAATTCGGACATAAGCGATAAATGGGAACACGGGAACGGCCCGACGTCGCGAGGGGCAGTGGCCATGAGCAGTGATACGTCCGCATCGACGCAGACGCAGCCGCAGGCACGGGAGAGGTTCGGGGCGGCGCGCGGCCGCGGTTACCGGCCGGACCAGGTGGACCGCTTCCTGGACGAGCTGTCCGAGGACCGGGACGCGGCGTGGGAGCGGGCCGCCCGGCTGACCGTGCTCGCCAACGAGATGGAGGCCGAGTGCACCTCCCTGCGACAACAGGTCGAGGCGCTCGGGCCGACCGACTTCGCCCTGCTCGGCACCGGCGCGCAGGAACTGCTCCAGATGGTCGAGGACGAGGCCGCAGCGGTACGCGAACGCGCCGAGGTCGAGGCGCAGTACGCGCGGGACGCCGCCGACACCGCCCGCCGCACCCTCCAGGACGAGGCCCGCGCGGCCACGTCCGCACGGCTCGCCGCCGCCGAGGACCAGGCCCAGCACGTACTGGACGAGGCGTGCGGGCGGGCCGCGGAGATCCTCGGCGCCGCCCGCGCCGAGGCCGACGCCGTACGGGGAGAGGCCGGCGCCGCGCTCGACGCGATGCAGCAGCAGGTCGACCGGGACCGGGCCGCCGTCGACGCGGACCAGCGCGAGCGGATCGAGAGCCTGGATCACGACCTCGCCGAGCAGCAGGCCGTGGTCGACGGCCGACTGTCCGGACTCCTCGCCGACGCCGAACGCCGCCTGGCGCAGGCGCATCAGGAGCGGGCCGACGCGGAGGAGGCGCTGCGCACCCAGCAGGCCGAGGCCGACGCGCGGGCCGACGCGTTGATCGCGGAGGCGCGGACCCATGAGGACAGGGTGCGGCGGGATGCGGAGCGGGTGCTGCGAGAGCACGAGCTCCACCGTGACGAGGTGCGGGCGCACCTCGCGCACATCAAGACCACCCTCGCCGAGTTGACCGGGCGCCCCTGATCCCCGCGGGTCAGGGTGCCGTCGGAACCATCGCGGAGACGCGGAAGCCGCCGTCCGGGGTGGGGCCTGCGGCGAAGCCGCCACCGTGGGCGGTGACGCGCTCCCGCATCCCGGTGAGCCCGTGCCCCCCGCTCGGCAGCGCCGCGGCGACCACCGCCTCGGCCGGGCCGTTGACGATGAGGACGGCCACCTCGGCCTCGCGATAGGCCAACCGCACCTGCGCCTTCGCCCCCACCGCGTGCTTGCGCACGTTCGTGAGCGCTTCCTGCACCACGCGGTAGACGGTCGCCTCGATCCGCCGCCCGCACGGCCGCTGCTCACCCTCGACGGCCAGCTCGACCCCCATCCCCGCCGCCCGCGACTCCTGCACGAGCTGCGCCAGCTCCGCCAGGCTCGGCCCGGCGTCGACCTCGTGCTCGGGCACCGGG
>NZ_JACEGK010000738.1:0-2787 GCF_056859195.1 Streptomyces sp. NH27 | reverse complement strand
GCCGGTTCGGTCCGGGGCATGCCGGCCCGCGCCGGTGCAGGCCGGCCCGTCCGGGCGGATATTCGTGTGCGGGGCGCGGGGCGGCGCGCATATGGTGCCGGGCATGACTGCTGAGATCCGCACCCTCGAAGAGTCCGATGTCGCCGACTGGGTGCGGGCGCAGTACGCGGGCTTCCACCTCGGACCGTCGGTCGACGCGGAGGTGGTGGCGACCCGCCGCTCGCTGATCGACCGGAGCCGGTCCCGGGGGGCGTTCGACCGGGGCCGCTGCGTGGCGACCTTCCGCAGCATGCCCCGGGAGCTGACGGTGCCGGGCGGCGCGGCGGTGCCCGCGTCGGCGGTCACCAACGTCTCGGTGACCGCCACCCACCGGCGGCGCGGGCTGGCCGCGCGGATGATGGCCGCGGACCTCGCCGACGCGAAGGAGCGCGGGGACGCGGTGTCGATCCTGATCGCCGCCGAGTACCCGATCTACGGCCGGTTCGGCTTCGGCCCGGCGACCTGGGTGACGAACTGGGAGGTCGACGTGCCGCGGGCCGCGCTCGACCACCGCTACGCCGGGCCGGACGACGGCGGCCGGGTGGACATGGCCACCTTGGCGGAGCTGGGCGAGTTCGGCCCCGAGGTGCACGACCGGCTCAGGGCACTGACCCCGGGCGCGATCGACCGGCCGTCGCTGTGGTGGCAGCGGACCATCGGCGAGGTGCGGCTGCCGGAGTGGAAGGAACGGTTCTGCGCGCTCTACCGGGGTCCTGACGGCCAGGTCGACGGGTTCGTCCTCTGGGACGTGCAGGACCATCCCTGGCCGGGCAAGCTGCCGCGGGCGGAGCTCACGGTTTGGGACCTGATCGCGGCCAGCCCGGCCGCCGAGCAGGCGCTGTGGCGGTTCCTGCTCTCGATGGACTGGATCACCCGGATCACGTCCGGGTACCGCGCGCCCGACGACATCATGCCGCTGCTGCTGGGCGACCCGCGCGCCGCCCGCACCGAGGCGTACGCCGACTTCATGTGGCTGCGGCTGCTGGACACCCCGGCCGCGCTCGCCGCCCGCAGCTACGCGGGCGCCGCCACCGGCCTGGTGCTGGAGGTCCATGACGAGGTGCGCGACGGCGCCCGGACCACGGCGGGCCCTGCCGCCGGCCGCTTCCTGCTGGAGACCGACGGCAAGGGGGCCGCTTCCTGCACCCCTTCGTCGGCGCCCCCCGACCTGTCGCTGTCCGCCGCCGACCTCGGCTGCCTCTATCTCGGCGACGAGTCCGCGGTCCGGCTGGCCGTGCTCGGCCGGATCACCGAGCACCGCGCGCAGGCGGCCCAGGTCGCGGACACCCTCTTCCGCACCCCGCGCCGCCCGTGGTGCCCTGACACGTTCTGACCTTCGTCCTTCGTCCTCCGACCGTCCGGCGGCACCGGGCCGGTAGCAGCGCCGGCGCGGTCGGCCCGGCTCCCGGCCGACCGTGCGGCGCCGGTGTTCGAGGACGGCAACACCCCATGAACTACCAGTGGCCTGCGGGCGAGTGGGCTACGGGCTGCCGAGGGACATCCACCTGGACGGGTCGGTGAGCGGCTCGAAGCCCAACTTCGCGTAGACGCCGTGCGCGTCGGCGGTCGCGAGCATGATGCGGCGCACGTGGTACGGCGCGAGGTGGTCGCGGACAGCGGCGACCAGGGTGGTGCCCAGGCCCCGGCCGCGGGCGGCCGGATCGACGAACACGTCGCAGAGCCAGGCGAACGTGGCGAGGTCGGTGACGACACGGGCGTACCCGTGCTGCTCGCCGGTGGCCTCGTGGTACGCGCCGAAGTTGAGGGAGTTGGCCATCGCGGCCTGCTGCTTGTCGAGGGAACGGCCCTTCGCCCAGTACGAGTCGACGGACAGCCACCGGTGGATGCGGGGGACGTCGAGGCGGGCCGGATCGGCGGAGATCTCATACATGACCGGAAGCGTAGAGCTGCTTAAGAGTTCCGTGCACAACATTTAACTGGACCTTGCGCTTCTCGGCGGCGCACACTCGCAGACATGATCCACGTACCGCTGATCACACCGTTCGGGCCGGACGGGCAGGTCGACCTCGCCGCGCTGGAGCGCCTCGGGCACGACCTGCTGGACGCGGGGGCCGGCGGGCTGGTCGCCCTCGGCACCACCGCGGAGGCCGCCGCACTCGAACCGGACGAGCGGGTCGCCGTCACCGCCGCCGTCGGCCGGATCTGCCGTGCACACGGCGCCCGCTTCACCGTCGGGGTGGGCGGCGCCGGGTCCACCCGGCGGGCCGTGCGCGAGGTGGCCGCCCTCGCCGGGCTCGACGAGGTGCCCGACGCCGCGCTCGTGACCGTCCCCTCCTTCACCCGGCCTGGCGAGGCGGGGGTGCTCGCCCACTTCCGCGAGGTCGCCGCCGCGAGCCCGGTGCCCGTGCTGATCTACCACGTCCCCTACCGCACCGCGCAGCCGCTCTCCGCCGCCGCGCTCGCCGACCTCGCGGCGATCCCCGGCGTGGCAGGTGTGAAGTACGCCGCAGGGGCGGTCACCGCGGAGACCGTCGCACTTCTCGCCTCGGCGCCCGCAGGGTTCGAGGTGCTGGCCGGCGACGACATCTTCGCGCCCGCGCTGCTGGCGCTCGGCGCCCACGGCGCCATCCTGGCCTCGGCCCACCTGGCGACCGGGGAGTGGGTGGCGCTTGACGCGGCGCATACGGTCGCCGGTGCCGGTGCCGGGTCGGCCAGTGCCGTATCCGGTGCCAGTGCCGGGTCCGTATCCGCATCCGGGGAGCGTGAGGGCGGGCAGCGGCGGGAGGG
>NZ_JACEGK010000737.1:0-2790 GCF_056859195.1 Streptomyces sp. NH27 | reverse complement strand
ACCACACACCCCTCCCCACCTACCCCTTCCAACACCAACGCTACTGGCTGCAATCAAGCGTGACCGTGACGGCGACCGCTGCCCCACTCGTGGTCCCGGACTCGGTGGAAGCCAGCGACGGCTCGCCCCAGGACCGCTTCGCCGGACTCTCCCGGGACGACCTGCTCGACGAGTTGCTGAGCCTCGTCCGCGTGCATGCCGCCGTCGCTCTCGGGCACGACTCGCCGGAGCCCATCGTGTCCGACCGCACCTTCCAGGAGTTGGGGTTCGAGTCGGTGACGGCGGTCGGCCTGCGCCGCCGGCTGGTTGCGGAGACCGGTCTGGAGTTGCCGGTGAGCGTGGTCTTCGACCACCCGACGCCCACGCTGCTGGCGGAGCACCTCACCGACCTGCTCGCCGAGGACGAGCCGGCGCAGGCGGGCGAGGGCGGCTCGGAGCTGGCCGACGCGACGGACGACGAACTGTTCGCGCTGATCGACGCCGACGGCACGGAGGGGGCGGAGGAAGCGCGATGAACGACGAGGCAAAGCTGCGGGAGTACCTGCGCAAGGCCACCGCCTCGCTCCAGGAGCAGCGCCGGAAGGTGGAGGAGCTCAGCGACCGGCTCGCCGAGGCGGAGCGGTCGCGGCGGACCGACCCGGTGGCGGTGATCGGCATGGGCTGCCGCTGGCCCGGCGGCATCGACACCCCGGACGAGCTGTGGCGGGCCCTGGTGGAGGAACGGGACTGTCTCTCCCCGTTCCCCGCCGACCGGGGCTGGGACGTGGCCGACCTGTACGACCCGGAGCCGGGTGTCCCGGGCCGGTGCAGCGTGCGGGAGGGCGGCTTCCTCGCCGGCGCGGCGGCGTTCGACGCGGAGTTCTTCGGCTACACACCCGAGGAGGCCGCCGGGACCGACCCGCAGCAGCGGTTGCTGCTGGAGACGGCGTGGGAGGCCGTCGAGCGCGCCGGGATCGATCCGTCGACGCTGGCCGGGTCGCCGACGGGCGTCTTCGTGGGGCTCACACCGCAGGGGTACGCGGGGACCGACGGCGGGCGGGAGCGGCCGCAGGAGGGCACGGACTACCTGGCGGTCGGCACCCTGCCCAGTGCCGCGTCCGGGCGGATCGCCTACGTGCTGGGCCTGCACGGTCCGGCGCTCACCGTCGACACCGCCTGCTCCTCCTCCCTGTCCGCGCTGCACCTGGCCCGCCGTTCGCTGCTGTCGGGCGAGTGCTCGCTCGCGCTCGCGGCGGGCGTCACGGTGATGGCCGTACCCGATGTGTTCCTGGAACACAGCAGGTTCAGCGCTCTCGCGCGGGACGGTCGTACGAAGCCGTTCTCGGCGAAGGCCGACGGCGGCAACTGGGCCGAGGGAGTAGGGGTGTTGCTGCTGGAACGGCTGGCGGACGCCGAGCGGCACGGGCATCCCGTGCTGGCGCTGGTGCGCGGGTCGGCGGTCGGCCAGAACGGCACCAGCAACGGCCTGGCCGTGCCCAACGGCCCGGGCCAACGGCGGGTGATGATGCGCGCGTTGGCGGACGCCGGGCTGCCGGGCGCGGACGTCGACTACGTCGAGGCGCATGGCACGGGCACCCCGTTGGGGGACGCGATGGAGGCGGAGGCGATGCTCGCCGTATACGGCCGGGAACGGCGGCCGGAGCGACCGCTGCTGTTCGGCTCGATCAAGTCCAACCTGGGGCATCCGCAGTCGGCGGCCGGGATGGCGGGCGTCATGAAGGCGGTGCTCGCCCTCGGGCACGACACCGTGCCCGCGACCCTGAACTGCGTACCGTCGCTGGAGACGGTGGAGCGGTCCGGCGGTGTGCTGCAACCTGTGCCGACCGCCCTGCCGTGGCCGAGAACGGGCCGGCCCGGACGGGCTGCGGTGACCGCGCTCGGCGCGGGCGGCACCAACGGGCATGTCGTCCTGGAGCGGCCCGCGCATCCGCCGTGGGAGCGGCCCGCGCCCGCCCGCGTACGGCCGCTGCCGTGGCTGCTGTCCGCGAAGAGTCCAACTGCCCTACGGAGGCAGGCCCACAAACTCCTCGCCCACCTCGACGCGCACCCGGCACGGTGGTCCGACGCGGACATCGCGTACTCCCTGGCCGTGACACGCAGCGCGTTCGCGCACCGGGCGGCCCTGGTCGGCACCGACCGGGGGCAGTACCTGGCGGGGCTTCGGGCGCTGGCCGACGGAGAGCCGTCGCCCTGGGTGAGGTCGGGGCTCGCGGGCACCGGCCGGGCCGCGCTGGTCTGCTCGGGCCCCGCCGCCAACGCCCTGCCCTCCCACGGCCGCCTCCCCTGGCAGTGGACCGCCTTCAGGGACGCCGTCGCCGATCTCGACGAGGTCCTGTCCCCGTACGCGGGCGGCCGGTCCCTGGCGGAACTGCTCCACCCGGCGGGAGCGCGAGCCACGGACGAGGACGCGTCGCTCGCCGGGTTCGCCGTGGTCGTGGCGCACGCCTGGCTGTGGCAGGCGTGCGGGGTCCGGCCCACGACGGCTGTCGGCGAGGGCCGCGCCGGGCGCTGGGCCGCCGCCCATCTGCGCGGCGACCGCACCCTGGAAGAGGCGCTCGCCGGGCTCACCGGCGGCGACGAACCGCCGGCCGCACCCTCCCCGACGGGATCGGGCCCGGCGACGATCGCGCTGCCCGTCGCCCCCGATGCCCAATTGCCCTCCTTCGCCCGCCAGTTGGGCGCCGCCTTCGTCTCCGGTGTTCGGCTGGACCGGGAGGCGGCCTTCGGCGGACCGGACGTGCGGCGCGTACCGCTGCCGACCTACGCGTTCGCCGGAGCCCACCACTGGTG
>NZ_JACEGK010000736.1:0-2809 GCF_056859195.1 Streptomyces sp. NH27 | reverse complement strand
AATCGCGGCAGAGCGAGAGTTCCGCCGCGGTCGGCTGGTACTCCTGACCGGTCGAACGCGCCAGGTCCCAGCCGTGGACGAGTAGTTCGTTCAGCGCGACCACGCCGGCCTGGTCGGCGGGGAGGGTCACGCCACCCACCTGGGTCATGCCGGTCCAGGCGGCCGGTTCCCGCCAGGCGGCGACCAGTTCGTCCAGCGCCTTCGGCAACTCGGCCCGCCAGGCGCCCTCGTCGTCGATGTCCGGTGCGGCCGTGAAGGGCGGGGTCGAGGTCGCGGCGCCCAACTCCTTGTGAGCCGCGGCGCGGAAGGCGTGGCTCAGGCCGATGACGTGGCCGAGGAGGTTGCGCACCGCCAGGTCGGGACAGGGCGTCGGCGCGCCGAGTCGATCGTCGCCGATGCGCTCGGCGATCGCCGCGACCCGGGCCGCGGTCGGCGCCAGGTCCGCCATCCGCACTGCGTCGTCCGTCATGGGTGACTCCCTTGTTGCTGTCCGCGCACGCGCTCCGCACGGCACGGTCCGATGTCTCCTCCAGGGCAGACCGCCCGGCCCCGCGAAACTCATCGGTCCGCCCCGCCACGTCCCGGACATGCCGCCGCCCCGGGTGCCGGACGAAGGGTCCGTGGCCCCGGGGCGGGGTGCCCAGCGGGCGGGTGCCGAGCGTGCACCAGGTCGTACGCCCGTCGCTTCAGCTCTGGTACGGGTTCGCGCCCTGCGGCGGCACCGGCTGACCGGCCGGCGGCGCCGGCTGCGGCGCGGCGGCGACCTGCGCCTGGAGCTGCTCGGCCTGCTCCTTCGGCACCGCCGTCTGCGCACCGCAGAAGGTGCACTGCGTGGAGTACTTGGAGCTGATCGGGAACAGCGGGATGAAGAACAGCGTGAACTTCATGACCCGCCTGCGCAGCGCGTGGGCGGACGGGTTGTTGCACCGCCCGCACAGCAGCGTGATCATCGCCAGCTGGTAGATGTAGCTTCTGGTACCCCAAATGATCATGGTGGTTCGCCTTCCCCCTGGAGTTCCCGCCCCTGCGACGGTCTCGGTGTCAAGGAGCACAGTGTGCCGCACCCGGCCGAGGTAAAGGCAGCCGGGCGGGGGAATTCACGACCCGGGTGCCGGAGCCGTACGTCGACGGCGCCGCGGGGCAAGCCGCTTGCGGTCAGGCCGCCGCGGGTCGGACTGCCTGCGGGCCAGGCCGTCGCGGGCCGGGCCACCGCTGGTCAGGCCCGGCCGCCGGGGAGGGGCGGACGGGGCGCACCGGGCTCGGTGGTGGCGTAGAGGGCCACCGCCAACGGCCGTACGCTGGCCAGCCGGTGCTCGCTCTCGCCGGGCACCAACGGCAACTCACCGATCAGGTCCCGCTCCAGCAGCGGCTCGGCCGCGTGAATCCGCGACCGTACCGTCTTGGCCGCGATCCCCAGCGACGCGGCGGCCGGCTCGTACCGGCAGCCGTGCCGCACCCACTCCCGTACGGTGCGCAGCAGATCGCGGCGGTCGTCGGCGAGCGGCCGCAGCGCCTTCTCCGCCCAGGCCCGCAGCGCGGGTTCGGAGAGCAGGGTGTGCAGGTCGGGCACGACGCCTGCGTCCGCGTCGCGCCCGGCGCGGTCGGCGGTCCCGTACCGCGCCACGATCTGCGCGGCCAGCGACAGCACCACCCGGTCGAGGATGGCGTCCTGGTCGAGCCCGACCGCGTCGAACACCTGCCGGACCCGGCGCGTCACGGTGTTGCGGTGCACCCCGATCACCCGCGCGGTCGCGGACATCTCGAACTCGACGGCCATGGCGGTGGTTTCGAGGATCTGCCCGCCGCCGCGCGGCATCGCCAGCACCGGCCGCAGCAGGTGGGTGGCCCAGGCGAGCGCGGTGTCGGGGGCGAGCACGTCGACGATGCCGGTGCTGCGGGTGGCCATGGCGACCCGGTCGGGGTTGCGGCCGGCCCGGGTCAGGCAGTCGAGCGCCTCGCCGTACGCGTCGGGGACGGCGTCCAGCGGGTGGGCGAGGCTGCCGCCGAGCAGCACGCGGGCGTCGGCGAAGGTGTCCATCAGCCGGTGCAGGCCCTCCTCCGCCCGGGCGCCGGTGCGATGCGGTGCGAGGAAGATCAGGTGTCGCTGGTAGGCGGGGCAGCGGATGGCCAACGCCTGCTCGGCGAGGGCGCGTTCGGCCTCGGCGAGCACGGTTTCGCGGCCGGCCCGGGCGCAGTCGAGGATGAACACCCGCGCGGTGTCGCTGTCCATCAACGAGCCCTCGATGCCCGCCACGACGCGCTGCGCGGCCACGGCGTGCCCGGTCATGAAGAGTTGGAACGCGGACAGCCGCACCCCGCGCAGCGCGTCGCCGACCGCCCCGTTCGTGCGCCGCTCGCGCAGCCCCGCCACGGCCAGCCGGAGCGCCTTGGCCGTATACGCGACCAGGACCTGATCGGGCGCGGGTTCCGCGGTGGCGACCACGAGCAGGGCGTCGCCGGCCGGGGAGAGCATGACGGTCTGCGCGAAGCCGCCCCCCGCGGCGGGCTGCCGGGTGCCCGGGGGCGTGCCGAGCAGCGGGGTGAGTGCGGCGGCGGCGCTCGCGGGTACGGCGGCGAGCACCTCCTCGCCGGCGTGCACCAGCACCTGCGCGTCGAGCGCCTCGGCGAGGTAGCCGGCTAACTTCCTTACGGTCGCCCGCTCGTCGGCGCCGGGCACCGGCAACCGGTCGAGCAGCCCGGCCAGTCGTGCGTGCCCCCGTCGTACCTCGCGGGCACCCAACGCCGAGACGCGCGGGGCCAGTTCGCGCCAGGCGGCGACCGGGTGCGGGCCGATCAGCAGCGGCACGCC
>NZ_JACEGK010000735.1:0-2819 GCF_056859195.1 Streptomyces sp. NH27 | reverse complement strand
CCTCACAAATCGCCCATACGCGAACATGTGCCGGTGACAGGCACTGGCCGGCGCGCGTCCGCGTCAGGAAGGGTGACCGCTCATGACGGACCGGCTCCGCGTGTACCCCGCCCCGCGGTACCAGGACGCGGCGGGGAACCCGTGGCGCTTCGGCGGCTACCCGCCCGAACTCCCCCCGTCCTGACGCCCGTTCACCTCACGCCTCGCCGGTGTGCACCTGGAACGCGGCCTTGCGCACCGCCTTGGCGAGCACCGGGTCGGGGTGCGCGGCGGCGAGCGCGACCAGGACCTGCACGGTGCGCGGGTGGCCGGCCAGGCGGACCTCCTGGAGCAGCCCGGGCACCGAGCCCTGTACGGCCGTCTCCAGGTGGCTGACGAGCAGGTGGTCGTCGCCGTGGTCGGCGACCGCGGCCGCGGTGTCCACCCACAGCCAGGTGGCCTCCTCGCGGGTCAGCAGCGCGGTCGCGGTGTCCGGGTCGCCACCGTCCAACTCCGCCAGCCACAGCACCGCGTAGGGGCGCAGCGTCGGCTCGTTCACGACCGCGCGCACCGCCGCTTCGGCCGGGTCGCCCACCACCCGCAGCGCCTCGAAGGCCAGCCCGCGCAGCAGCGCGTCCTCGCCCCGGGCGGTCTCCAGCAGTTCCGCGACGGCCGGTGCGACCGGGCGGGCGGCCAGCCAGGCGCGGTACTCGGTGCGGGCCGGTCCCGGGGAGAGCCGGGCGCAGGCGCGCAGCATCGTCTCGGCGGACTGCTCCATGTTCCCGGCCGGGCCCTGGGCGGCCACGCAGATCTGCTCCAGCTTGACCCACACCGCCCAACTGCCCAGCGCGGTCAGCGCGGCCTCGTCGGGACGCTTCGGGTCGCGCGGGCGCAGCGCCCCCACGTCGGTGGCGGCGTCCAGTACCCAGTCCAGCAGCGCGGGCAACGGGTCGCCGGCGGCGGGCGGTTCGTGCCGCTCGGTGCGCAACTCGGCGACGCGCTGCCGCAGCAGGTCCAGCAGGGTGTCGAGCGGCACCGGGCCCTGCGACAGGTGCAGGAAGGAGAGCAACTGGGGTGCTGCCTCGATGACTTCGGCGACCAGCGCGGGGTCGGCGCCGACCGCGCCGTCGGAGGTGTCGCCGTCCGGGCCGTTCGCCGCGGCCCCGTCGTCCGCCTGCGCGTCGGACGGGAGGAACGGGTGGGCGAGCGACCACGCGTCGAAGAGGGCGACCCAGCCGCGCAACACCGCGGTGTCGTCGGTGTCCCAGGCCCGCAGCCGCCAGCCGGGACGGGCGGCGCCGCGGTGCAGTTCGATCAGGCCGGAGAGCCGGGCCCGGTCCCAGGCCGCACGGATCTGGCCGGGTGTCAGGCCGAGCACCGTGGCGGCCTCGCGCACGGTGGCGTCCGGCAGTATCCCGGTCGGGCCCGCGGTGCCGGAGCCGGTGCCGACCCAGCGTGCGAGGCGTACCGCGGCGGCGAGTTCGGTCCTGGCGAAGCGGGCGAGTTCGGGGATCGAGGGGGTGCCCTCGGGGGGGCGCGCCGGTCGCGACCTGCGCGTCGTGGCGGTCCTGCGGGCCGCGGTGAGCGGCCGGCGGGGGACGAGGCGAAGCGGAGTGTCTCGCGGGATACGGGACGTCACCTGATCAGTCTCGCCGCTCGGCGCCCATAATCCCAAACCCGACTGTGAACGCGCTCACATGAGCGGGGTGAGAAAGCGGCGCAGCGTCTCCTCGTACGCCTCCGGGCCGGCGTTCCACATCGCGGTGTGCGCGGCCCCCGGCACCGGGTGCAGGGCCACCTTGCCGGGGTAGCGGTCGGCGAGGGCGCGGGAGGCCGACCAGGGCGCGAAGGCGTCGTCGGGGCCGTGCACGATCAGGGTCGGCACGTGGAGCCCGGCCGGCGCGGTCGGTTCCGGGGCCGCTTCGGTGTGCCGCGTGCCGCGCAGTCCCGTACGGCCCTCCGCGGCACGCACGGCGAGCGGGGTCAGCAGGCGGGGCAGGCCGCGCGAGCGCACCGCGGCGGTGACCGTGGCGCGCCAGTCGAGTACCGGCGAGTCGAGGATCAGGCCGACCACCTTGCCGGCCGACGACGACCTGTGCAGGGCGCGCAGTGCCATCGCGGCGCCGCTGGACCAGCCGTACAGCACGAGCCCCGCGGCGCCGTGCTCCACGGCGTGCCGCATCGCCGCGTCCAGGTCGCGCCATTCGGTGGCGCCGAGGTGGCCGATGCCGTCCGGGGAGGCGGGGGCGCCGGGGTCGTTGCGGTAGGACGGGATCAGGACCGGCAGCCGGAAGCGGTGCAGTGCGGGCAGCACCGACAGGGTCTGCTCGCGGGTGGCGCCGACGCCGTGCACCGCGATCACCCAGGTGGAACGGTCGCCGGGCAGGTACCAGGCCGGCATCGGGCCCAACTCCCCCGGGACCTGCGTCTCGCCGAACTCCAGGCCGTGGGCGCTTCGCGGGTCACCGGTATACGCCTGCGGGGTCATCCGCACGAACGCGCCCGCGTCCAGCGAGCCCTTGTCCACGCGGGTCAGGGTGCGCGTGACGAAGTGGCCGCGGTCGCCGACCGCGACCACCGGTCCGACGGTGGCGTGCACGCCCGCGCCGGTCAGGCCGTACACGCCAGGGCGCTCGGACGCGGAGGTGCGGGTCAGCACGACCTCGTCCGGGGTCACGCTGTGCACCGTGATCAGGCTTTCCGGGGCCGGGCCCGCGACCGTCGGGTTCAGGGCGAAGCCGGAGCCGTACCGGCCTGCCGCCAATGCGGCTGCGCCGGCACCCACCAGCGTTGTGGCCGCCGCGGCCACCGCGTATCGAAGGCGCATCGCCCCCCAGTCT
>NZ_JACEGK010000734.1:0-2819 GCF_056859195.1 Streptomyces sp. NH27 | reverse complement strand
CCCGAAAGGGAGGCGCCGGCCCCGCTGCGCTACCGCTCAGGCCATCGCGCGGGTGTCCCGGCGGCGCACCCATGCCCAGCACAACTCCAGCACCACTCCGCCGACCGCGGCGATGCCGACCGCGGTCCACGGCACCTGGTCGCCGACCAGCTTCAGCGCGAAGAACCGTTGCAGCCATGGCACGACCAGCACCACCAGGAAGCCCAGCATCATCGCGAACACCAACGCGACCCGCCACCAGGTGTACGGCCGGGCCACGATCGCCAGTACCCACACCTCCATCAGGAACAGTGTCAGCGTCGCCGCGCTGGTTTGAGCGTCCAACGCCCCGCTGCCGGAGTAGTGGTGGCGGGCGACCAGGTACGTGACGAAGGCCGCGAGGCCGCAGATCAGCCCGGCCGGGGTGGCATAGCGCATCACCCGGCGGACGAAGTTCGGCCGGGCCCGCTCCTTGTTCGGCGCCAGCGCCAGGAAGAACGCCGGCACCCCGATGGTCAGCGTGGACAGCAGCGTCAGGTGTCGGGGCAGGAACGGGTACGGGATCTGCCAGAACACCACCAGCAGCGCCAGCAGCACCGAGAACACCGTCTTGGTGAGGAACAGCGTGGCGACCCGGGTGATGTTGCCGATCACCCGCCGCCCCTCCGCGACCACGTAGGGCAGCGTGGAGAAGCTGTTGTCGAGCAGCACGATCTGCGCGACCGCGCGGGTGGCCTCGGACCCGGAGCCCATCGAGACGCCGATGTCCGCGTCCTTGAGGGCGAGTACGTCGTTGACGCCGTCGCCGGTCATCGCCACGTTGTGCCCGCGGGACTGGAGCGCGCCGACCATGTCCCGCTTCTGCTGCGGGGTGACCCGGCCGAAGACGGCGCCCTCGTCCAGCACCTGCGCCATCTCGTCGCGGCCGGCCGGCAGCCGCCGGGCGTCGACCGGCCGCTGCGCCCCGGGCAGCCCGAGCTTCGCGGCGACGGCGCCGACCGACACCGCGTTGTCGCCGGAGATCACCTTGGCGTGCACGTCCTGGTCGGCGAAGTACCGCAGGGTGTCGGCCGCGTCGGGCCGCAGCCGCTGCTCCAGCACCACAAGCGCCTGCGGGACGACCGCCTGTGCGGCGAGCGGGTCGTCCAGCTCCCGGTCGGTACGGGACAGCAGCAGCACCCGCAGCCCCTCGTTGTTCAGCCGGTCCACCTCGGCCAGGGCGTCGTGCCCCTCGGGCAGCAGCACGTCGGGCGCGCCCAGCAGCCAGCGGCTGGTGGCGCCGTCCGGCTCGGTGAAGGCGGCACCGCTGTACTTGCGGGCCGAGCTGAACGGCAGGGTGCCGGTGCCCCGCCAGCCCTCCGCAAGCGCCGGCGGGTAGACGTCGACGATCGCCTGGAGGCTGGCGTTGGGGTGCGGGTCGGACCGGCCGAGGGCGGCCAGCACCCGGCGGGTGTGCTCCTCGTCGGCGCCGTCGAGCATCCGCAGCTCGGTCACGTCCATGCCGCCCTCGGTGAGGGTGCCGGTCTTGTCCAGGCAGACCACGTCCACCCGGGCCAGGCCCTCGATCGCCGGCAGTTCCTGCACCAGGCACTGGCGGCGGCCCAGCCGGACCACGCCGATCGCGAACGCCACCGAGGTGAGCAGCACCAGCCCCTCGGGCACCATCGGCGTGATGCCGCCGACCGTACGGCGCACCGCCTCACGCCAGTTGTGGTCCTCCACTGTGAACTGGCTGATGATCAGCCCGATCGCGGTCGGCACCATCATCCAGGTCACCCACTTGAGGATGCGGCTGATGCCGTTGCGCAGCTCGGAGTTGACGAGGGTGAAGCGGGACGCCTCGTCCGCCAGTTGCGCCGCGTACGCCTCCCGGCCGACCTTCGTGGCGGTGAAGGCGCCGCCGCCGGCGACCACGAAGCTGCCGGACATCACCGCGTCGCCCGGGTGCTTGATCACCGGGTCGGCCTCGCCGGTCAGCAGCGACTCGTCGATCTCCAGGCCGTCCGCCTCGGCGAGCCGGCCGTCCACCACGACCTTGTCGCCGGGACTCAGCTCGATCAGGTCGCCGAGCACGATCTGCGAGGTGCCGATCTCCGCGGCCCTGCCGTCCCTGCGCACCATCGGCTTGGCCTCGCCGATCACCGCGAGGCTGTCGAGGGTGCGCTTGGCGCGCAGCTCCTGGAAGATGCCGATCGCCGTGTTCGCCACGATCACGAACCCGAACAGGCCGTCCTGGATCGGCCCCACCACCAGGATCACCAGGAAGAGCCCGCCGATGATCGCGTTGAACCGGGTGAAGACGTTCGCCCTGACGATCTCGGTGGCCGACCTGGACGAGCGCACCGGAACGTCGTTGACCTCGCCCCGCTCCACCCGCCGGGCGACCTCGGCGCTGCTCAGCCCGGGCTCGCGGGCGGGTGCGATCCCGGTGTCCGTGCGTTCCGTCATGGCTCGACGGTACGTGCCGGACGCGGCTCACACCCGTTTACCCCTGTTGCGGCTTCTCCGGGTCGGTGCCGTCCGGCGCGGCCGGGGCCTGGTCAGGGGCGGTGGGGCCGGCTGCCCGGGCCCTGGCGATGGCGTCGCGCCGGGTCCGTACGTACTTCACGCCCAGCAGCCCGCAGGCGCCGCCGGCCAGGCAGGTCCAGATGAACCAGGTGTGCCCGTGGTCGGAGTACCAGCCGTAGAAGGGGAGCTGCACGAAGAAGAGCACGAACCAGACGATCACGCCCACCGTGATCGTCGCGACGTCGTTGGCCTCCAGGGGCTCAGGGGCCTCGCGCAGAGGGGTCCGCTCCTTGCTCATGGGCCCATCGTATGCGGCCCGGCGGGGGGTGGGG
>NZ_JACEGK010000733.1:0-2828 GCF_056859195.1 Streptomyces sp. NH27 | reverse complement strand
GGAGCCGTGGGGGCTGGTCAGGACGGGTTTCGATGTCTCGGCGGCGTCGATCGCCGGGTGGACCGGTACGGTCGACGTTCCGCTGGGCGGCTACCCGCGCACGCGCCGGCCGAGCGGGGGGTGGTGGTCGTCGGTGTCGGAACTCCTGGCCGTCGGCGAGGGCTTGCTTGCGGATCGGGCGCTTCTGGAGGAGATCCGCCGTCCGCGCACCAGGCCCGACGACCCCATGACGTACGGGCTCGGGTGGGCGCTGGGGCCGTCGGGCCAGATGTACCTCAACGGACGGCTGCCCGGCTATCGGTCCGCCATGGTCATGGTTCCGGACCGGGACTACGTGAGCGTGGCCCTCGCCAACCAGGAGACTTCCCTGCCCGCATTGGCGCGGCTGCTCAGCGACATGCAGCAGCCCCTGACCGGGGACGACATCGCACAGGCGGTCGACGACTTCGCCGCCTGAGCCCACGCTTCCGCGGCGGAAGGTCCGTTCTGGACGCGGCCGCCGGTACGGTGGCGGATCGGGCTGCGGTGGGGCGAGGAGGGAGCGGGACATGGGGCGGAACGCGGTGGTGTTTCACGGGACCGGGGCGAATCCGGGGGTGGCCTGGTATCCGTGGCTGGGACGGAGGTTGGCGGAGCGGGGGTATTCCGTGGAGATTCCGCACTATCCGGAGTTGAACGTGGAGCCGATCGGGACGTTTCTGCCGAAGGTGCTGGCGGGGCAGCGGTTCGATGAGGAAACGGTGCTGGTGGGGCACTCCGGCGGTGCCGCGCTGGTGTTGGCGGTGCTGGAGCACATCGGGGTGGAGGTGGCGCAGGCGGTGCTGGTGGCGGGGTATGCGACGCGGCCGAACGAGTCGCAGGAGCCGGTGTTGCAGGACGCGTACGACTGGGCGGCGATCAGGTCGCATGTTCGGGACTTGTACTTCATCAACTCGCGTCAGGATCCGTACGGTTGTGATGACCGTCAGGGCCGCGCGATGTTCGAGCGGCTGGGCGGCACCCAGATCGTGCGGGACGACGGGCACTTCGGGGACTACGACCAGCCGTACGAGACATTCGAGTTGCTGGATCGGCTGATTGGTTGACGACCTGATCCACCGCCCAACGTGCACCAGGTCGTACGGGGTTGGGTGGTGGCTCGGCCGCTTGGTGGCTCGTGTGGTGGAGGGGCTGAGCGCTCAAGTGGGCTGCTGATTAAGGGCGTTGATGATCTGGGCAGGCGCATGCGGCTTTCCGCGGCGCCGAAGTCCGCTACATGCGGGTCCGGGCGTCGGCTATCCACTGCAGCACGCCGGCCGCGCCGCACTCCGTTGCCGTCGTGTGGGCCTGGTCCAGCAGTTGCCGGGCCGAGTCGCGGTCGCTGGAGGAGTGCCACAGGAACTCGGCGAGTGCGAGCTGGGCCGCGGCCACGCTTGCGGGGAGGTCCAATTCCTCGCGCAACCGCACCGACTGCTCGAAGCGTGTGCGGGCCTCGTCCAGGTGGCCGGCCGCCTCCGCTGCGAACCCCAGGTGGCGTGTCGCGTACGACAGGGTCAGTCGGTCGCCCACCGACTCGGCCAGTTCGTAGGACCGCTGGAAGCACGGCACCGCCTCGCCGTATGCCTCCCGCACCACTTGGTGCCAGGCGCCGAGCCAGAAGAGGGCTTCGCCTTCGCCGCGGACGTCGCCGAGTGCACGGTAGAGGGTCACCGCCTGCTGGAACAGCTCTCCTTCTTGCCCTTCGACCACCTCCTTTCGCTCCGCCAGATACCGTGCGTGCAGGGTCTTGCCGCGTGCGAGCGCCAGGTCCGCCGCCAGCCCGTCCAGCATCCGCTCGGCCCGTGCGGGTGCTGTCCGGTCGCCGCCGAACGTCGCTGCTTCGTACAACTGCGCGACCTGGTGGAGTCGTTCCCCGTTGCCGATGAGATCACCCATACGGCCCAGCGTAGTGACGGGTCGGAACCGAAGTCGGGCGCCGGCCCGTCGTAGTACCCACACGGTCACGCGTCGACCGCGTGGAACCCAACTCCCGGGAGGCACCTATGGACGGCGGCGGCGGGCACGGCGACTCCGGGCACAGCGGACACAGTGACTCCGGGCATGGCGGCGGCCATCACGGGGGGCATCACGGCCACCACGGCCATCACAGCGGGTACGACGGGGACCCTGGCGCGGGGGGTTCGGCCGGCCAGGGTCCCGTCCGCGCGACCGGGGGGAAGCCGGACGGCGCGGCAGTGATCGTCGTCACGCTGGTGGCCATTGTGGTGGCCGCCTTCTTGCTCTACCTCAGCACTCGCTGAGGCCGGATGCGGGTCAGGCGCCGGCCGGGACCTTGTCGAGGAAGCCGAGGACGTGGTGGATCAGGCCGTCCGCGCCGACCGACACCACGTCGAAGCCGACCACGAGCGACTCGCCGCCCGCGGGGCCCAACTCCCAGGTGAAGCGGGCGATGTTGTGGTGGGTCTCGACCGGGCCGAGGGTGAAGACCAGGCCGCCGAACTGGGCCTGTGCCCCGGCGATCACCTCGCCGAGGGCGGCCCGGCCCACGACGTCCGCGAGCGGGTCGGTGTAGACGGCGTCCTCGGCGAAGACCTCGGCGATCTTCCAGGTGCGCAGGGCCGGGTCCGTCTCGTTCCAGACGGCGATGTACTGCTCGACCAGGTGCTGGATGTCGCTCATCGCGCTCTCCCATAAGTAGTGACCGGCACCAGGTGTGCCGTGTTCTTGCTGGTCATGACGGTACGGAGCGGGAGCGGGCGGCGAATCAGTCACGTATAGGTAGTCAGGCAGGTCAAAATGGGCCGGACGCGGAAGCACCGCCGGGGGCGAGCCGGGGCACACGCGGATTC
>NZ_JACEGK010000732.1:0-2830 GCF_056859195.1 Streptomyces sp. NH27 | reverse complement strand
GATGTCCACCGCCCGGACGGGGACGACGGCGGCAGCGACCCGGACCACCACGAACTCACCACGCTGCTGGACCAGATGACCTTCTCGCTGCGCCTCGGCCTGGGCCAGCTGCTCCGCGACCCGGACTGGCTGCGCCTGCTGCCCGAGGACGTACGCGGCCTCGCCCGCGCGCACTACCGCGACGCCGCCGGCTGGAACGCGGCGCGCGGCGAGTGGCGGGCGCTGCGCGCGGCCCCGAGGCGGGCGGGAACGGGCGCGGTCCCGGCCGCGGCCGTGCCCACCTGCCTGATCCTGTGCGAGCCCGGCGGTCCGCCGCCGGACACCAGGCGCGCCCTCCAGGAGGAGTACGCGCGCCGCGCCCCGCACGTGGTCGTCCACGCCGTCGACGCCCCCCGCGAACAGGTGCTCGCCGCCCGGCAGTCCGCCGGCGCGGTCGCGGGCCTGATCGCCGCCTTCGCCGCCGCTCCCGGCCGCGCGGACGCCGGCCGGCCGGGGGAGGCGGCCGCCGATGTCCCCGCATAGCGCAGGCGGGCCGGCCGGGCCCGGCGGCCGCGACCTGGTGACCGCGGCGACCCTCGGAGCGCTGGCCGCGTGGTTCACCGCCACCGTCCTGAGCCAGCACCCCAGGCCGGAGTTCAACCGGCTCGCCGTCCTCGACGGCACCGGCGCCGTCATCCCCAACTGGCGGTTCTTCGCGCCCGAGCCGGCCCGCCACGACTTCCACGTCCTGTTCCGCACCGAGGACGCCGAGGGCCGCGCCACACCGTGGCAGGAGGGCTCAGCGGTCACCCCGCGGCGACCGATGCACATGCTGTGGTTCCCCTCCCGCCGCCGCGAGAAGGCGCTCTACGACCTGTGCCACGAACTCGTGGCGGTCATGCGGCAGTTCGGCGGCGACCTGACCCTCGCGCCCGCCTACCGGATGCTGCGCAACTCCGTCGCCCGCACCGTCTCGGGCCTGCCCGGGGAGCCGCCCCGGGGCTTCCAGTTCGTGGTCGCCCGGCACACCGGCCACGACCCCGCGCACGACCCGGACTACCTCTTCGTCTCCCCCTACATCCCCTACACCGCGGACGCGCCGTACGCGTGAGCCGGCCCGGCCGTCCGCGTGCGGCGCCTCCCGTGCGGGCGGTGCGGCGTCAGTCCGTGGTCGCCCAGCCCAGAAGCGCGGTGTGGGGGAGGGACAGGGCGCCGTCCTGGGTGCGGAACTGCGCCGCCAACTCGTCGTAGTGGCCGCGTACTTCCGCGACGGTGTCCGGGGGGAGGGTGTGCAGGATCTGGCCGATGGTGGCGATTCCGGCGGCCGGGCCCGACCACCAGACCTCGGGATCGACCACGTGGTCCCAGCGCAGCGTCGCGCAGCGGGCGCCGGTCAGCCCCGCCGCCGTCAGCAGCCCGGTCAGGCCCTCTTCGGTGCGGGGGAAGTCGTCCTCGGCGGCGAGCGCGGGCACGGAGGCAGGCCGGGCGACGCCGGCCGCTTCCAGGGCCCGGCCCAGCAGCGCCTGCCCGGGGGAGGGCGGCGCGGGCCAGATCGTGACCGCGACCCGGCCGCCGGGGCCGGCCACCCGGCGCAGGTCGGCGAGCGCGGTCGCCGGACGGCCCACGTGGTTGAGCACGAAGTTCGCCACCACCGCGTCGAACTCGCCGTCCGCGAAGGGCAGTTCGGGCAGCATCCCGTGCCGTACCGCCGCCTCCGGCACCGCCCGCGTCGCCCGCTCGACCATGCTCGGCTCCGCGTCCACCGCGCAGACCTCCGCGCCGCGGCGCACCGCCAGCGCCGCCGCGGTGCCCGGTCCGGTGCCGACGTCCAGCACCCGCAGGCCCGCGCCCACGCCGGCCGCGTCCAGCAGCTTGGGCACGGCGTGCGCGCACAGCAGCCCGAAGCTCCGCGCGTACGCCTCCGCCCGGCCGGCCCACGCCTGCCGCTCGAACGCGTCGAAGTCGCCCACCGCACACCTCCGTGCCGTACCGAACCGCTCCCCGAACGCCTGTAGTTGATCACTTTAGAGGAGAGAAACGACACCGCCCGCCAGTTACGTCCAGGCCCGCTCCGCCACCAGGAACGAGCCCTCGGCCGGCCGTTCGGACCGCCGCCCGTACCCGACCTCGAGCGCCGCCTTCTCGTGCGCGGTGACGGTCCAGCCGTGCCGGGGCAGCCATGCGTCCGGCGGCTCGGCGAGGCCGCCCTGCCACAGGTCGCTGACCGGCCGGAACTCGTCGCCCGTGCGGGTCTGTTCGACCATCCGCGCGAGCCCGCCGCCGTGCGTGAACGACAGCACGCTGCCGGGCGCGGCCAGTTCACCGACCGTATCCAGCACGGCCGCCGCCTCGTCGGCCGTCAGATAGATCAGCAGCCCCTCCACCAGCCACGCGGTGGGCGCCGCCGGATCGAACCCGGCGGCCCGCAGCGGCGCCGCCCACCGCCCGCGCAGATCCGCCCCGACCACGGCCCGCCGGCAGCGCGGCACCGCGCCCGTCCCGGCCAGCACCTCCTCCTTGAACCCCACGACTTCGGGCAGGTCCAGCTCGAACACCCTTATCCCGTGCGGCCATTCGAGCCGGAACGCCCGCGTGTCCAGTCCTGCCGCCACCAGCACCACCTGCGCCCGCCGCCCGTCCGCGACCGCTCCGCGCAGATAGTCGTCGAAGAACCGCGTCCGCAGCGCCACCTGTTCGGCCATCACCCGCCCGGTCGCCGACTCCCCGCCCGGACCACCCGGCGGCCGGTCCGCCCCGTCCACCGACCGCACGAACGCCGCGGCCAGCGGGTCGTCGAACAGCCGGTCCGCCCGCCGGCTCTCCGCCGCCCGCACCCGCGCGGTCCCGATCG
>NZ_JACEGK010000731.1:0-2850 GCF_056859195.1 Streptomyces sp. NH27 | reverse complement strand
GCCGTCTTCAGCGAGCCGAACCCGACCGTGGTGAAGGCCGTCCTGCACGCCCAGGGCCGCATCCCGACCCCGGACGTACGGCTGCCGCTGCTCCCGGCGAGCCCGTCCGCGCTGGCCGCCGCGCGCACGGCCCTCGCCGCGCTGGAGGGCAGCCCGGGGGGAGCCGTGGCCGCGGCCGCTCCGGGCCCCGGCCGTCTCGCCCCGTGAAATCCCGCCGCGCCCCGCTCCCGGGCCGGGGGATACTCGAAACGGACGGGAACCCCCAGGCAGGCATGATCGGAGAGATACCGCAATGAGGATCGGAATCGTCGGAGCGACCGGACAGGTCGGCGGGGTCGTCCGCAAGGTGCTGGCCGAGCGGAAGTTCCCCGTCACGCAGCTCCGCCTCTTCGCCTCGGCCCGTTCGGCGGGCCGCGCCCTTCCGTGGGAGGGCGGCCCGGACGGCGCGACCGTCACCGTCGAGGACGCGGCGACCGCCGACTACACCGGCCTGGACATCGTCATCTTCTCGGCCGGCGGCAGCACTTCCCGCGCGCTCGCGGAGAAGGTCGCCGCACAGGGCGCCGTCGTGATCGACAACTCCTCCGCGTGGCGCCGCGACCCGGACGTTCCGCTGGTTGTGTCCGAGGTCAACCCGCACGCGATCGCGGACCGCCCGAAGGGCATCATCGCCAACCCGAACTGCACCACGATGGCCGCCATGCCGGTGCTGCGCCCGCTGCACGACGAGGCCGGGCTGGTCGCGCTGGTCGTGGCCACCTACCAGGCCGTCTCCGGCTCGGGCCTGGCCGGCGTGGCCGAACTGCACGGCCAGGCGGTCAAGGTCACCGAGCAGGCGGACCGCCTCGCCTTCGACGGGTCGGCCGTCGAGTTCCCCGCCCCGGCGGTCTACCAGCGGCCCATCGCCTTCAACGTGGTCCCGCTCGCCGGGAACCTCGTGGACGACGGCAGCCTCGAGACCGACGAGGAGCAGAAGCTGCGCAACGAGTCCCGGAAGATCCTGGGGATCCCCGAGCTGAAGGTGTCCGGCACCTGCGTACGGGTCCCGGTCTTCTCCGGCCACTCCCTCCAGATCAACGCCCGCTTCGCCCGCCCGATCAGCGTCGCGCGGGCGTACGAACTGCTCGCCGCCGCGCCCGGGGTGGAGGTCTCCGAGATTCCCACCCCGCTCCAGGCCGCGGGCGCCGACCCCTCCTACGTGGGCCGTATCCGGCAGGACGAGACGGTCGAGAACGGCCTCGCGCTGTTCGTCTCCAACGACAACCTGCGCAAGGGCGCCGCGCTCAACGCGGTGCAGCTCGCGGAGTTGGTGGCGGCGGAACTCGGGGCGGTCACCGTCTGACGTGGGGGCGGCGGTGCGTGGCGGAGCCGGCGCGCGATGGTGGTGGGGCGGCCGGGCCGGTGTCCGGCGCCGTCACCCCGCGGCCACGGCCAGCCGGAAGGCCGCCAGCACCGCTTCCGACTGGACCTGCACTTGCTCGTCGACCGGCACCCAGACCGGGTCGTGGCCGGCGGTCAACTCATTCGCCCAGCGGGTGAGTTGATGCTCGCACGCGAGCCTGACCTCGGCGGTGGCCGGGGCGGGGCGGCCGTCGAGCAGGCGTAGCAGCGTGCCGGCGGCCCGCAACGGAATCCGGCGGGCCGCGATGTCGAGAGCCGCGAGGTGCGCGGCGGTCAGCGGTACCGCGTCCGGGGGCAGCCGCTCCCACTCCGCGGCGACCTGCGGGCAGGCCGCGGCCAGCTCCGCCACGACCCGCAGCAGGTGGGCGCGGTCCGGGGCGGCGGTCGGCAGCACCGCCCGCACCTCCGCGAGCAGCACCTCGACCCGGCGGGCGTGGTTCCGCAACTGCCTGCCGAGCCGGGCCAGTTCGCGAGCCGGCTCCGGATGCGGCGCGGGGTCGGCGACGGTACGGGCCGCCCACATCGGCACCTCGAACAGCGCGGTCATCCCGCCGTATTGGTGCGGCCGGGTCCAGGTCGAGTGGTCGACGTCCGCCGGCAGCCGGTCCGACATGGCCCGCGCGCCGGGCTCGGGCAGCACATAGACGCCGGGCCCCGACACCGTCCAGCGCAGCGCGTCGTAGGTGCCGGTCTGCACCGGCAGGTCGTGCTCGGCCGCCAACTTGCCGAGTGGCTCGGCGAGTCCGGGTATGTCGCGGGTCAACTGGACCCAGCAGCCACCGAGATCGTTGCCGTGCAGCGAGCACTGGAGGACCGGCCGTAGTTCGTCGATCATGTCCAGCAGCACCTGGGACTCCGGGAGTTGGCCGTCCGGCGGCCGGATCGACGGCGCCCATTCGGGCTGTTCGTCGGGCGGCGGGCGGTACGCGTGCCGGAAGTGCGCGGCGGGGGTGCGGCGTATCGGCGGCCCGGCCTCGTGGCGCATCGCGCCGTCCGGGTCCAGGCACAGCAGCAGGTGCCATGTCGCGTCCGCGGCCGCGTGCAACAGCGGGTCGTGCGCGACGCGTTCGGCCAGCCGCAGCGCGGTCGCCGCCCCCACCCGTTCGTCCGAGTGCGGCCCCGCCACCACCAGTACGTTCCGCCGTCCGTGCCCCACGGTCAGTACGTGCAGCGGCCGCCCCGACCTCGACCTGCCGACCACCCGCAACTCGCACAACCCGGGATGAAAACCGGCGAACGCCGCCGCCGTCGCCACCACTCCCGCGACACTCGGATAAGCATCGGCCATCGCCGAAGTCACGCTCCGCCGGTCGTCGTCGCCACGGGATCTCCTCGCTGTCCAAGTCAACGGTCCCACCGCGAAATTGATGGGGCAACGACCTGGGATGCGATAGGGAGTGGGCTCGCGCCGCCCTGCGACTCCGCCTCCGGCGTGGGAGGGGCCCCCAC
>NZ_JACEGK010000730.1:0-2855 GCF_056859195.1 Streptomyces sp. NH27 | reverse complement strand
GTCTCGCACCGCCCGGAGCCGGTAACGTCCTGCACATGGTCGAGTCCTGGTCGAGCCCCGGCCGGGTGCTGGTCCGGCCTGGCCGCCCCACGGCCGGTGCGGAAACCGCGGAGCGGGGCGAGCCGCGAGGCATGATCACGCCATACCGGGGAAGGCGACGTCAAGCGCCCGGCCGACCCCCGGCAGTTCCCTGTCCCCGAAGTCCCCGAAGTCCCCGAAACGGAACGGCACCACAGTGACGAGCGAGCACCCGTCAGCGCCCACCGCCACCGCGTCCGCCGCGGACGTGCCCCGCGGGGCCCCCTGCTGGGCCAACCTCACCGCGCGTGACCTCCAGGCGTCCGAGAAGTTCTACGGCAGCGTGCTCGGCTGGGAGTTCCGCAACACCACGCTCGGCGATCACTTCGCGGTCGCCCTCAGCGACGGCCACCCGGTCGCGGGCATCGGCGCCGTCGCCGTCGACCTGCAGATCGCGGTCGGCTGGACCCCGTACTTCTTCGTCCCCCAGGTGGACGAAGCCGCCGGCCGCATCCGCGAGCGCAGCGCCACCGTCGCGCTCGGCCCGGTCGCGTTCGCCTCCGGCCGCGCCCTGGTCGCCGCCGACCGTGACGGCGCCGTCTTCGGCGTGTGGGACGGGCGCCTGCCCAGCGGCTGGGAGACCTGGCACGACCAGGGGCCGGTGGTGCTGCGGCTGCGCACCCGCGACGCCTTCGAGGCAGCGATCTTCTACGGCGGCGTCCTGCAGTGGGCCGACGGCAGCCCGGACGGCTGCACCGTCGACTACGAACACGAAGAGGTGGTCGTGCGCAGCGGCGGCGCGGTCGTCGCCCGGCTCGGCTCGGGCGCGGTCGAGGCCGATCCGGACCCGACCGTGCGGCCGCACTGGGACGTGCAGTTCGCCGTTCCCGACACCGCTGCCTGCGTGGCCGCCGCCCGCGGCCTCGGCGGCACCCTCGTCCGCCAGGGCACCACCCACTCCGGTGCCTACGCGGAGCTGCGCGACCCCGACGGCGGCCTGTTCACCGTCACCACCGCCACCCGCCCGACGGCCACCCGCACCCTGTCCTGACCCGACCGGCGACGCCGGCTGCGGTTCACGGCGTTTTCGGGTGCGGGGTGCCCGACGGGCCGCTGTCCGCCGTGCCGGTGGGCTCGCCGGGCTCCATGGACTCGCCGTGTTCCGTGTGCTCCGTGGACTCGGTCGCTGCGAGCGCGGCGAGAAGTCGCAGTTTCTCGTCGCTGTCGCTGTCCTTGTCGGGGTAGTAGACGACGAGGATGACGTCGTCGATGGGGAGCTTGTCGCGGTGGAGCCGTAGTTCACCGACGACGGGGTGCTGGACGGTGGTGGTGCCGCCGACGAGGTCGCGTACGTCGTGCCGGGCCCACAGGGTGCGGAACCGCTGGCTGGACAGTGCGAGCTCCCCGACGAGCTCGACGAACCGGGGGTTGTCGGTGTCGTCCCCGATGGTGGTGCGAAGCACGGCGATGAAGTCGGCGGCTGCTTTCGCCCAGTCCTGCTGGAAGGCTTGCTCCTCGGGATCGAGGAAGAGGGAACGCAGCCGGTTCTGGCCGGGCCGCAGGCGCGGCGAGAGCGCGACGGCCATGGGGTTGGACGCCAGGACGTCGAAGGCGCGACCTTCGACGAACGCGGGAATCCGGAGGTGGGCGAGGAGCTGGTGCACCCGTGGCGGTACGTGTTCGGGGCGCTTGCGGCGCGGCGCCCTGGGGCGTGCGGCGGCGAGGCCGAGCAGATACGTCCGCTCGACATCGTCGAGACCCAGGACGCGCGCGAGCGATGCGAGGACCTGGACCGAAGGGTTCTTGTCGCGGCCCCGCTCCAGGCGCAGATAGTAGTCGGCGCTGATTCCGGCGAGCAGGGCGACTTCCTCACGGCGCAGGCCGGGCACGCGGCGGTTGCCGCCGGGCGGGAGTCCCGCCTGCGCCGGGGTGACCAGCTCACGCCGGGCGCGGAGGTAGCCGCCGAGCCGGTTGCCGGATTCCTCGTCCTTCATAGCGACAACCGTAGTGCGGTGTGCGCGTCCCAGAGGGGGCCCTGGCAGGACCAGGGAAGACGGCGGCCCTGCCACGTTCGGTGGATGCCGTCAAGACTTGTGGCATCACTGTTCGAGAAGGACAGGGACGATCGCTGAACGGGCGCCGCGGGCTTGATGCCGTAGGTGCTCCGACCCGAAGGGAATACGTCGTGCATCTCTCCAACCGCACCGTGCTCATCGTCGGCGGGACTTCCGGCATCGGCCGGGAACTGGCCCGGCGGTTCGCCGCGGCAGGCAGCACCGTGGCCATCGGCGGTCGCAGCGCGCAGGCGCTCTCCGAACTCGCCGGCGAAGGCTTCCACACCTTCGGGATCGACGTCACCGACGGTGACTCCGTTGCGCGCGCCCGCGACGCCGTACTCGCCCAGCTCCCCGAGCTGGACACCGTGGTGACCATGTCGGGCGTCATGCTCCTGGAGGACCTGCGCGACCCCGCGCACTTCGAGGCGGCGCAGACGACGATCGAAACCAACCTGGTCGGCACCATCCGGGTCGTCGACGCCTTCACCCCCCACCTGGTCGAACGCGGCGCCGGCACCTTCGTCACCGTCACCTCCGGCATCGCCTTCCTGCCGTTCCCGCCCATGCCCACCTACGCCGCCTCGAAAGCCGCGGTACACGCCTATTCCGAGGCGCTGCGCGCGCAGCTCGCCGGCACCGGCGTCGGCGTCGTCGAGCTCGTCCCGCCGGCCGTCGCCACGGCAGGACAGGAGAAGGTCAACCCGCACGCACTGCCGCTGGACGACTTCGCCACCGAGGTCATGCAGTTGCTTGCCCAGCACCCCACCCCTGACGAGATCC
>NZ_JACEGK010000729.1:0-2903 GCF_056859195.1 Streptomyces sp. NH27 | reverse complement strand
GGGCACCCCCACGCCGCAGGCCGTGGGGGTGCCCCCGACCGACGACAACACCGGAGGCGCGGTCGCGGGGCGGCGCGAGCCCGCTCCCTGTCGCGCCCCAGGTCGTCGGCGCCGGACGGCCGCGGAGACCCGCCGGGACGCCGAGTTCACGGCGTTCGTCGCGGGCGCGGGCAGACGGCTGCTGCACTCCGCCGAACTCCTCACCGGCGATCGGGCCGACGCCGACCGGTTGCTCACGGCCGCGCTCGCCCGCCTCTACGCCGACTGGCCGGGCCTCGACGGCGACGACCCCTACGACCGGGCCCGCTGCGAACTGTTCGTGCGGTACGCCTACCGGCCCTGGCGCCGCCCCCGCGGCGGGCCCCTCGACGGGCTCACCGCGCGCGAACGCCTCATCGTCACCATGCGGTACTTCGAGGGGATCGGCGAGGAGCAGACCGCGGCGCTGCTCGGGATGGCGGTCGAGCGGGTCGGGGAGATCGCCGCGCACAGCGGGGCGCGGCTGCGCAGCCGGCCGGCCCGGGCCGCGCCCCCGCCCCGGGCCGCCCGGTCCCGTACGACCTGGGCGGTCGGGCGGTGAGCGAGGGCGCTGGGCGACCGCCGAACCGCCGCGAGGCCGAGTTGCGGCGGCTCCTCGACACCCCGCACCCGCAGGTGCCCGCCGACCTCGCGCAGCGCGCTGCCGCGCGGGGCCGCCGCGTCATCGTCCACCGCCGCGTCTTCCGCTATGCGGTGTGCGTGATACTCCTCGCCGCGGCCACCACCGCAGCGGTCCTCCTCGCCTGAACCCCCGGGTGCCCCTTGAGCGTTGCCCTTCTTCCGTGGAAGAAGCCGCAGTTGCTCAGCGGCGGGGAGAACTGCGCGAGCAACCCACCACCGGGGGTGGTCCCTTGACCGGCCGACCGACGGAACGGGGCACCCGGGTGGGTCAGTTGAGCGCGTTGCGGAGGTCGTCGATGAGGTCGTCGACCGCCTCGATGCCGACCGAGATCCGTACGAGGTCCGCCGGAACCTCGAGCGCGGAGCCGGCGACGGACGCGTGCGTCATACGCCCGGGGTGCTCGATCAGGGACTCGACCCCGCCGAGCGATTCCCCGAGCGTGAAGAGCTCCGCACGGTCGCAAACGGCCACCGCCGCGTCCTCACCGCCGGTCACCTGGAAGGACACCATCCCGCCGAAGCCACGCATCTGCTTCGCGGCGACCTCGTGCCCGGGGTGCGAGGCGAGCCCGGGGTAGTAGACGCGGGTGACCTTCTCGTGGCCTGCCAGCATCTCCGCGATCCGCGCGGCGTTCTCGCTGTGCCGGTCCATCCGCACCGCGAGCGTCTTGATCCCGCGCATGACCAGCCACGCGTCGAACGGCCCGGCCACCGCGCCCATCGCGTTCTGGTGGTACGCCAACTCCTCGCCGAGCGTGGCGTCGGAGGTGACCAGCGCGCCGCCGACGACGTCGGAGTGCCCGCCCATGTACTTGGTCATGGAGTGCACCACCACGTCCGCGCCCAGGGCCAACGGCTGCTGGAGGTAGGGGCTGGCGAAGGTGTTGTCGACCACCAGCCGCACCCCGGCCTGGCGGGCCACCCCGGCGAGCGACGCGATGTCGGTGATGCCGAGCAGCGGGTTGGACGGCGTCTCCACCCAGATCAGCTTGGTCTCCGGCCGTACGGCGTCGCGTACCGCCTGCACGTCGGAGGTGTCGGCGACCGACCACCGCACGCCCCACCGCTCGGCGACCTTCGAGAAGAGCCGGAAGGTGCCGCCATAGGCGTCGTTGGGGATGACCACGTGGTCGCCGGGCGTCAGCACCGTACGCAGCAGGCAGTCCTCCGCGGCCAGGCCGGACGCGAAGGCGAGGCCGCGGCTGCCGCCTTCGAGGGCGGCGAGGTTCTGTTCAAGTGCGGTGCGGGTCGGGTTGGCCGAGCGGCTGTACTCGTAACCGTCGCGCAGGCCGCCGACGCCGTCCTGCTTGTACGTCGACACCTGGTAGATCGGCGTGACCACCGCACCGGTCTGCGCGTCGGCCGGTTGGCCTGCGTGGATCGCCAGGGTCTCGAAGTGCTGGTGTGCACGCGGGTGGTGAGGGCTATCGTTCATGCCGCCGAGCGTAGCCGCCGAGCGCCGTCACCGAGCGCCGTCACCGGCTGATCGGCGCCGCGCGCCGGACCGGACGCAGTGGCGGACCCGCCGGGCCCGGCGGCGGCCGGTGGACGGCTCAGACCCGCGCGTCGCCGCGGGCGGGGACGCGCGGGATCGCCGCGCTCGGGTCGTGCCCGGCGAACACCAGCGCGATCACCATGCCTGCCACCTCCTCCAGTTGACGGGCACGGCGCAGCGGGCCGACGGTCACGGGCTCGGCGCCGGCGTCGCGTATGAGGTCGGCGGCGGTGCTCAGGGCCGTCTCGTCGTCGCCCGCGATCGGTACGGTGACCGGTTCGCGGCCCGGCGACCACTGGTCCGAAGGGAAGAGGTGGAACGCCTTGACCACGTGCGCGCCCGGGGCGAGGTCCGCGATGTGCTCGGCGGCGGCGCGGCCGTCGGTCACGAGGTGCTCGCCGACGCCGTGGTCGACCGCGTTGACCGGGTCGATCAGGGCGGTCCCGGACAGTGCGCCACCGGGGGCGCCCGCCGCGCGCAGGATGTCGGGCACCCCGGTCCAGAGGACGGCGAGCAGCACGGCGTCCCGCCCGGCGACCGCCTCGGCGGGGGTGGCGACCGCGCGGGCGGTGCCGCCACTGCCCGTGTCGCCGCCCATCGCGACCGCCGCGGCCCCGGCCTTCTCCGGCGAACGGCCGCCGACCACCACGTCGTGTCCGGCCCGTACCCAGGCCGCGCCGAGGGCGGCCGCCAGGGTGCCGGTGCCGAGAATCCCGATCCTCATCGTGTGCTCCCGAAGGTGTGTGCG
>NZ_JACEGK010000728.1:0-2925 GCF_056859195.1 Streptomyces sp. NH27 | reverse complement strand
CCCATGGACCAACTCCCGTCCGACGCACCCGAGTTCCTCGCCATGGACCGGAAGAACGCCGTGGTCGCCGACGCCGACGGCATCTCGCTCGGCGTCAACGGCCGTGTCACGGAGTTCCCGTGGCCGGCGATCAACACGGCCTGGTGCGAACAGGGCACCGGGCGCGGCCATGTGCTGGTGGTGGGGGTGGCGCTGAACGACGGCGGCCTCCACTCCTGCGATGTCAGCACCCGCAATCCGGCCGAACTCGCCGCTTGGATAGCCCATTTCACGGCCGTGGCGGCGTACTACGACCCGGAGGACTGACTCCGCTGGGAGGGCACCCCGGAAGCGTCGGGCGCCGGACCCGGAACCGCCCCGCCGCCCCCTTCGACCGGGCCTACGGGGCCGACCGGGCCCGCCGCGCCAACGGCCGTGGCCGGCAAGGCGGTCGGGGCCGTCGCGGCCCCCACGGCAGCGGCTCCCACCGTAGCCGCAGCCGCTGCCGCACTCGCCGCCGCCACGCCCGCTGCCGCCACGCCCGCCACCGCCGACACCGGTGCAGGCCCGGTCAGTTCGGAAGCCGCGCCCGCCGTGCCCACCGCGCCCGCCGCGCCCACCGCGTTCCGCCGTTGGAACGACCTGCGCAGCGCCCCCGGCAGCATCGCCGCGATCAGCCCCGACGTCGCCATCCCGAGCAGCCCCACGACGACGGCGATCTTCGTCCCCAGCGACACCTGCGGTAGTACGAACACCGCGATGTCCAGGCCGAAGGAGGCCGCGCTGACCACGGTGAGCGCGGCGGCGACCCGGTTGAGCCGGGTGTCGAGGGCCTCGGCCCGCTCCGAGGCGGCGGCCAGCAGCGAACTGCTCACGTAGCCGAGGAGTTTGTCGGCGCGCTCCTGCATGTCGTCGAGGCCGATCGTCAGGCGCGCGGCCAGGTAGCTCGCGCGGTGCGCCTGGGCGGACTCCATGCGGTAGCTGTCGAGGTGGTGGAAGTCGGCCCACAGCCCGTCGAGGAAACGGCGGAAGGCGTGCACGTCGGTGCTGGCGGGGTGCGCGTGCGCGAGGTCGCCCAGCACCCAGCGGCCGGCGATGAGCGCCCCGGCCAGCAGGGACTGCTGCGCGACCGCGATGTCGGTCGGCTCGGTCATCGTCAGCAGAGAGGCCAGCGCGGTGTCCGGGTCGCGGTCCCAGGCGTAGGTGTACGGCAGCAGGATGCGGCAGTCCGGTCCCGAAGACACCTCGGGCACACGGGAGTCCGGCTGCCATGGCGGGTCCTGGCCGACGAAGTGCGCGTTGTAGCGGGCGGATCGGCGGTCGATCGGCGAACGCGTGCCGGCCACCACCAGGTCGGGGCGAAGAGCGATGCTGCGGACCAGGCCGCTGCTGACGGCGGCGGACAGCATGGCGCTGAGGATCGGCGCGTCCGTCTCCCGTAGGACCCGGTTGATGCCGGCGTCCAGGGCGTCGAGTTCGAGCAGGGTCAACAGTCGCAGGTCCTGCTCGTGGCGCAGCGCGTAGACCACCAGGACGGTGCCGGCGGTCAGGATGCGGGCGTGGCAGGCGACGACCTCCACGCCGGGCAGCGCGACGGCCGGGCGGATGATCCCGGTCAGGTCCAACTCGATGGTGCTGTCGGGGTTGTAGGCGAGGGAGTCCAGGCTGCCGAGGACGGGCAGCAGCTCGCCGTGGCCGGGCACGGCGAAGAGTTCGAGCGAGGTGGTCGGGGTGCGGTGGTGCAACGGGTAGGCCCGGCACTGGAGATGCAGCACCCCGGCGCTCACGTGGCTGCTCCGGCGGGTCCCGCCGCTCCGATGGCCCCGCGCGTGCCCGGGGTGCCCCAGGACACGGCCACGTACTCCGGGATGAGGGCGGCCTCGGGCACCACCACCCGTGCCAGGTAACGCCGTTGGAGATCCTCCGGACCCTGGTCGTCGAGCGGCGCACCCAGCAGCGCGGCCAACTCGGCGTGGGTGTGGTGGCTCGCCTCCTCCGGGACGGACCTGCTGCGGAACCACGCGCGCTGCTCGGCCAGCACCACGCTGCCCGCGGCCGCCGACGGCCAGTAGCTCACCGCGGTCACGGCGGTCGTGCCGAACTCCGCGCCGAGCGTCACCAACGCCCGTGCGTCGTCGGGCGACAGGTAGAAGACGACGCCCTCGACGACGTACGCGACCGGCCGCCCGGCCGCGACCGCCCGCACCTGTGCCACCACCGCGGCGCGGTCCGCGGCCACGGCCAGATCGGCACCGATGTGCCGCACGTCGCGCACCGGCACGGTCCCGTCAGCGGTCAGCTCCGCCGCGCGCAGCCGCTTCGCCTCGGCCATGTGCGGCAGGTCCACCTCGATCGCGACCGGGAAGTGCAGCAGCCACGGGTACGACGAGAAGCCCGCGCCGCACACCACCAGCACCGTGTCCGGGTCGGCCCGCAGCGCCTCGGCGAGGGTGTCCGCGATGAACCGGCCGCGCAGCGAGACCACCAGGTCGTCGTGCGGGTAGACGGCGTCGGCGAACTCCTGCCACAGCGCCTTGACGCCCGGCCGCTCCTCCTCGGGAATCCACGCGGCCGCCAGTCCGTCCTCGGCGAGGTCGGGCCGGCGGGCCCGCGACTCGTTGACGAGATATGCCGTCAGCCCGACTCCACCCTGCATCGTGTGACCTGCCCCCGTTCGTGACGTTACGTCATTATGCTTGTCTGCCAGTCGACTTCGTACCTTCGTACCACTGCCGGGTGGGGCGGACGCAAGGGGGCAGTGCCGGTGGACGGGCCGGATGTGGCTGGTGTCGGGGGTGGAGGTTGTGAACGGGACGGCGCCGTACCCCCGCAGCCGGCACCCCGGTGCGCCCTACCACCAGCCGGTGCACCCCTGCCCCGGCTGTCGCCATCGCCCCTCGATTCTCAGAGTTTTCACAGAAACGGATTAAGGCTCCTCTCATAGCG
>NZ_JACEGK010000727.1:0-2954 GCF_056859195.1 Streptomyces sp. NH27 | reverse complement strand
CCCGCCCTCCGTACGGCTCCCGACCCCGCGGCTTCGCGATCGCCCGCCCCGGCTCGGTACGATTCAGCGCAGCGGCGGAAGACGACCCGCCCGCGCTCGTGAGCCTCAAGTCGCTCGTAAGCCTCAAGTCAGGAGCAGACCGGTGTCAGACCTCCGTGTGATCATCAAACGCGATTCCGCCGAACCGGAAGCGCGGGTGGTCACGACGGGCACGACCGCGGCCGATCTGTTCGAGGGCGAGCGGGCCGTGGTCGCCGCCCGCGTCGGCGGCGCGCTCAAGGACCTCGCCTACCCGGTGGCCGACGGCGATGAGGTCGAGGCCGTGGAGATCACCAGCCCCGACGGGCTGAATATCCTGCGGCACTCCACCGCCCACGTGATGGCGCAGGCGGTGCAGGACCTCTTCCCGCTGGCCAAGCTCGGCATCGGCCCGCCGATCAAGGACGGCTTCTACTACGACTTCGACGTCCCGCAGCCCTTCACCCCCGACGACCTCAAGGCCGTCGAGAAGCGGATGCAGGAGATCCAGAAGCGCGGCCAGCGCTTCTCCCGGCGCGCGGTCACCGACGACGCCGCCCGCGAGGAACTGGCCGACGAGCCGTACAAGCTGGAGCTGATCGGCCTCAAGGGCTCCGCGGCGAACTCCGAGGACGGCGCGGACGTCGAGGTGGGCGGCGGCGAGCTGACCATCTACGACAACCTCGACGCGAAGACCGGCGAGCTGTGCTGGAAGGACCTGTGCCGCGGCCCGCACCTGCCCACCACCCGCGCCATCCCGGCCTTCAAGCTGATGCGCAACGCCGCCGCGTACTGGCGCGGCAGCGAGCGGAATCCTCAGCTCCAGCGGATCTACGGCACCGCGTGGCCCACCAAGGACGAGCTCAAGGCCCACCTCGACTTCCTCGCCGAGGCCGAGAAGCGCGACCACCGCAAGCTCGGCGCCGAACTCGACCTCTTCTCCTTCCCCGACGAGCTGGGCTCGGGCCTGGCCGTCTTCCACCCCAAGGGCGGGGTGATCCGCAAGGAGATGGAGGAGTACTCCCGCAGGCGTCACGAGGAGGCGGGGTACGAGTTCGTCAACACCCCGCACATCACCAAGGCGAAGCTCTACGAGACCTCCGGCCACCTGCCGCACTACGCCGAGGGCATGTTCCCCCCCATGGAGTTCGAGGGGCAGGACTACTACCTCAAGGCCATGAACTGCCCGATGCACAACCTGATCTTCGACGCCCGCGGCCGCTCCTACCGCGAACTGCCGCTGAGGCTCTTCGAGTTCGGCACGGTGTACCGGTACGAGAAGTCGGGTGTCGTGCACGGCCTGACCCGGGCCCGCGGCTTCACCCAGGACGACTCGCACATCTACTGCACCAAGGAGCAGGTGCCCGACGAGCTGGACTCCCTGCTCACCTTCGTGCTGAACCTGCTCCGGGACTACGGCCTCAGCGACTTCTACCTGGAGCTCTCCACCCGCGGCGAGGGCGACAAGTTCATCGGCGAGGACCACGAATGGGCCGAGGCCACCGAGCAGTTGCGGCAGGCCGCAGAGAAGCAGGGCCTGGAACTGGTGATGGACCCGGGCGGCGCCGCCTTCTACGGCCCGAAGATCTCGGTCCAGGCGCGTGACGCGATCGGCCGGACCTGGCAGATGTCCACGATCCAGGTCGACTTCCAGCAGCCAGCCCGCTTCAAGCTGGAGTACACCGCGGCCGACGGCACCCGGCAGCAGCCGGTGATGATCCACCGGGCGCTGTTCGGCTCCATCGAGCGGTTCTTCGCGGTGCTGCTGGAGCACTACGCGGGCGCCTTCCCGGCCTGGCTCGCCCCCGTGCAGGCGGTCGGCATCCCGGTCGGCGATGCCCACGTGCCCTACCTCCGGGAGTTCGCGGACGAGGCCAAGCGCAAGGGGCTGCGGGTCGAGGTGGACTCCTCCTCGGACCGGATGCAGAAGAAGATCAGGACCTGGCAGAAGCAGAAGCCGCCGTTCATGATCATCGTCGGCGACGACGACATGTCGCACGACACGGTGTCCTTCCGCTACCGCGACGGCTCGCAGGAGAACAACATCCCCCGCGACGAGGCGCTGGCGAAGCTCGTGGACGTGGTGGAGCGCCGCGTGCAGGTCTGAGCCGCGGGTCCCCGTGCACGCGGGGGTGATCCGAAGCCACAGCTCCAGCGGGTCCACGGAACCGCTTGTTCCCCGCGCATGTGAGAAGCCCCCGGTCCGCCGCACCTCAGCGGACCGGGGGCTTCTCGCCCTCGCGGGCGAACACCTGGAACAGCCACGACGAGAACGCGCCGGTCACCGCGCCCAGCAGGGCCACTCCGCACACCATCAGCCCCACCGCGATGGTGCGGCCGAGCGGCGTGACCGGGGTCGTGTCGCCGTAGCCGACCGTGGTGATCGTGGAGCACATCCACCACACCGAGTCGCCGAAGGTGCGGATCGTCGCGTCCGGCGCGTTCCGCTCCACCTGGTAGACCGCCAGCGAGGCCGCGAAGCCGAGCAGCACCGCGGAGATCCCGGCGTACGCGATCACCCGCCCGTACAGGCTCAGCCGCGGCTCGTCATGGTGCCGCTGGACCGCCTGGTACATGCTGACGAAGCGCAGCGGGCGCAGCAGCGGCAGCACCAGCACGACCGTGTCGAGCGGGTGGTGGCGCACGTGTGCGATGAGCGAGCGCTGCGGGCCCAGCCGCCACCGCACCAGGTAGTCGAGGAGGAACACCGCCCAGGCGCCGTAGATCACGGACAGGCACGCGTCGTGCCCGGCGGCGGGCATCCCGCGGGCCAGCACGTGCACGGCGTATGCGGCCAGGAAGAGCAGCGACACGGCGAACAGGGGCCGTTCGCTGCGGGTCTGCCAACGGGCGAGGCGGGGGTCGGCGGCCATCCGGCCAGGATCGCGGGCCGCGGTCGGCAGTGGCCCCGGCGACACGCGGGGCGGGGGGTTGGC
>NZ_JACEGK010000726.1:0-2973 GCF_056859195.1 Streptomyces sp. NH27 | reverse complement strand
GGGGTCTGCACGACGAGGTCGCCGACCTGCCAGACCGCGTAGTCGGCCGGGGCGCCGGGGACGAGCACGCCGGCGTCGTCGCGGCCGACGGCCCGCCAGCCGCCGCGGGTGTGGGCGTTGAAGGCGGCCCGGGCGGAGATGCGGTGCCCGGGCGTGCGGTGGAAGGCGGCCGCGCGGACGGTGCCCCAGGGGTCGAGGGGGGTGACGGGGCTGTCGGAGCCGAGGACGAGCGGCACCCCGGCGCGGGTCATGGCGGCGTACGGGTTGAGGGTGCGGGCCCGCGCGCGGCCGAGGCGGGCGGCGTACATGCCGTCGTCGCCGCCCCAGGTCGCGTCGAAGGCGGGCTGCACGGACGCGATCAGGCCGTACTCGGCGAACGCGGCGATCGTCTCGTCGGTCATCAACTCGGCGTGCTCGACGCGGTGCCGCAGGGCCCGTACGCGGTCCAGACCGGCCGTGGAGGCCGCCGCGCGCACTCCGTCGACCACGGCGGCCACCGCGGCGTCCCCGATGGCGTGGAAGCCCGCCTGGACCCCTGCCTGGGTGCACAGGGTGAGGTGACGGGCGATGGTGTCGGCGTCAAGGTAGGTGACCCCGAGGTGGCCGGCCTCGGCGTCGGGGCCGGTGTCGGCGTAGGGGGCGTGCAACGCGGCGGTGCGCGAGCCGAGCGAGCCGTCCACGAAGAGGTCGCCGCCGGCGCCGACCGCGCCGAGGTCGCGCAGCCGGTCCAGGTCGGCGGGGCCGGCCACGGGCTCGGCCCAGTAGCCGTGCACGCGGGGGCCGGGTTCGGCGGCGGCGAGGGCGAGCAGGCCGGTGAGGTCGTCCTGCGAGGAGATGTCGGGGCCGGCGCACTCGTGCAGGCTGCCGATGCCGCGGGCGGCGGCGTGCCGGAGCGCGGCGCGCTGGGCTGCGGCGCGCTGGACGGGGGTCACGGCGGCGTACGCGGCCGCGCGGGCGGCGTGGTGGGCGTCGCGGGTGAGCGGGCCGGCCGGGTGGTGGCCGGGCAGGTCGGCGACGCCGGGCACGAGGTCGAGCAGGGCGGTGGTGACGACGGCGGAGTGCACGTCGGTGCGAGCGAGGTAGAGCGGGCGGCCGGCTACGGCCCGGTCCAGCTCGGCGCGGGTCGGCGGGCGGCCCTCGGGCCAGCGGGTGTCGTCCCAGCCGTGGCCGAGCAACACCCGGTCGCCGGGGTGCGCGGCGGCGTACCCGGCGGTGCGGGCCAGCGCCTCCGCGAGGGTGCGGGCCGTGCCGAGGTCGAGGCCGGTCAGCGCGAGGCCGGTGGCGGTGGCGTGCACATGGGCGTCGACGAAGGCAGGGGTGACCAGCGCGCCGTCGAGCTGTACGACCTGGTCCACGCCGTCGGCGAAGGAGTCGGCGGCGCCTTCCGAGCCGACCCAGGCCACCGTGTCGCCGTCGACCACCATCGCGGTCGCGAAGGGGTCGGCGGGGCTGTAGACGAAGCCGCCGCGCAGCAGCACGGTGCCGCCGGCGGGGCTGTTCGGGTCGTTCGGGTCGGGTGTCTTGGTCGCCGCTGCGGCGGGGCGCTGGTGCATACGGCCAGTCTCCCCCGGCCGGGGCCGAGGTCAGATCCGGGGGGGCCTGGACTCGTAGGCGGTGGACAGGACCACGGTGGTGCGGGTGGAGACGCCGGCCAGCGACCGGATCCGGGAGAGCAGGTGCTCCAGCTCGATGGGCGCGGAGACCCGCACCTTGAGGATGTAGTTCTCGTCGCCGGCCACGCTGTGGCACGCCTCGATCTCGGGCACCTCGGCGAGCCGGTCGGCGATGTCGTCGGGCGCGCTGGGGTCGAACGGCTTGACGGAGATGAACGCGGTCAGCGACAGGCCGACCGCTTCGGGGTCGATGACGGCTGCGTACCCGCGGATGACGCCGCGCTGCTCCAGCCGGCGGACCCGCTGGTGCACAGCCGAGGTGGACAGGCCGGTGGCCTTGCCCAGGTCGGTGTAGCTCATCCGCCCGTCGGCGACGAGCAGTTCCACGATGTGCCGGTCCAGCTCCTCCACAGCCGATGACCTTACCGGCATGGAGGGGTTCGCGGTCACGGGACGGCCGGGCTCGGGGTGGTCGGTCACGGGACGAGCAACCGGCGCAGGTAGGCGTTGCCGAAGGTGCCGTCGGGGTCGGTGGCCGCGACCAGCGCCTGGAAGTCGGCCATCCGGGGGTAGAGGCCGCGGACGGTCGCGGGGTCGGTGGTGGCGAGCTTGCCCCAGTGCGGGCGGGCCGCGTAGGGGGCGAGGGCGGCCTCGATCCGGCCGAGCACGGGGGTGACGGCGGCCGGGTCCTGGTGCCAGGTGAAGTGCAGGGCGACCGTGTCGTGCCCGTACGCGGGGCTGAGCCAGAGCCGGTCGGCGGCGACGGTGCGGACCTCGCAGATCTGCAGGACCGGTGCGATGGTCTCGCGCAGCGCCGCGACGGCGGCGATGGCGGCGGTGGCGTGAGGGCGCGGCACGAGGTACTCGGACTGGAGCTCCTCGCCGCTGCTGGGGGTGAACTCGGGGCGGAAGTGCGGCAGTCGCTCGTGCCAGGGGCCCGGGGTGCCGTCCTGCGGGGTGCAGTGCACCGGGTCGACGCCGGGTACGGGGTGCAGCGGGCCGGGGGCGGGCGCGGTCCAGGGCAGTTCGGGTTCGGGGGTGCCGTCGATCCGCTTGAGCCATATCTGGGTGAAGCGGTCGGCGCGCCAGTCGGTGAAGAGGCTGACGCTGTACGCGGCGCCGGTGAGCTCGTCGAAGTGGGTGAGCGCGTCGTCGAGTGCGAGTCCGGTGCGGGTGGTCTGCCTGACCTGGAAGGTGGGCACCACGTCGAGGGTGAGATGGGTGGCGATACCGAGGGCGCCGAGCGCGACGACGGCGCCGTCGAAGCGGTCGCCGTCCTTGACGCGGCTGAGGCCGAGGGTGTCGCCGCCGGCGGTGACCAGGTCGATGGCGGTCACGGACGTGGCGAGCGCGCCGTTGG
>NZ_JACEGK010000725.1:0-2973 GCF_056859195.1 Streptomyces sp. NH27 | reverse complement strand
CCGCAGCGCCGTGTCCTGAAGGCGGTACGGCGGTGGAGACGGGTGGCCGGTGAAGGTGAAGGTGAAGGTGAAAAGGACCATGCAGATGCTGGGGGCGCGTACAGCCGGGGATGAAGACGCGAGGCCGTCAGCGCAGGACCGGCCTGTCTCCTCGTCTCGCGGTCTGCCGTTGGGCGCCGTGCGGGTAGCGCCCCTGAGCGGCGAGGTGACGCTGTCGTTCGTCGGCCGCATCGCCTCCCGCTACCGGCTCACCGCCAAAGAACTCATCGGTGCGCTTGTGGACTTCAGGCGCCGTCCCAACCTGGCCCTGGTGCGACCCGACAGCGAAGTGCTCTTCAACACCGAGGCCCGGGCGGTGCTCGCCGCGTTCTGCCGCACGCCCGAAGAACACCTGCGCCGCGCCCTGCCAGCCTGGGACGAAGACGTCTCTTCAGGCAGGCTTGGGAGCGGGCCGGCCGCCTGGGTCCGCTCCGCCGGCACGATCGCGCCGACCGGCCCAGGATGCCGGGCCTGCACCGCGACCGCCACGCAAGGACGGGAAAAAGCACGCCGCTACCTCCTGGCGGACAGGCGGGTCTGCACCACACACCAGTGCTGGATGCTGGAGACTCCCGTCGTTGACGGGGCGACAGCGGTGCCCGGACAGCTGGACCTGCGAAAGGTGCCGCAGATCGTGTCGTCCCAGCGCCGTCATCGACGGCTGCTGAGGCGCTACCCGCACACTGCCGAAGCGTTCGCCATGGCACAGGCGATTTTGGCCTCCTGGTGGAGCGAGCCGCAGCCGGAGGAGACCCTCTGGCCCGAGCGGCTACGGCAGATGACCCACGGCAACGACGCCGCATGGAGTGCTGCGGCGCGGGACGCGGTGACCTACCCCGAAGCCGTCACCCTGACCGCGATCCTGGCCGACCCACGGGTCCAGGAGCAACTGCTTGCTGACACCGGAACGCACCAGCCGCACGCACTGGCCGACGTCCCCAGCTTCGTCGAGGAACTGACCCAACGGCTTGAGCGGCCGTGGCTCGCAGATCACCTCAGAGGCTTAACGACGGGACCGTTGAACGCCTGGGTGCGTGGCTGTGTACGCACCAGCGCCGGGCACAAGCCGAAGACGCAGAGCATGTGGCGGATCCCCCCACCCCACCGGCCCGCACCGGTCTCACGGCTCCTGGCCGAAAACCGGCCCGTGGACGAACCATCCGGAACAACAGAGCCGGAGCTTGGGCCGTCGCTGGTCCCGGATGTGGCCGAGGCTGCCAAGGGGTTCGCGCGCGGCCTGCGCCACGCCCGCGCCTACGCCGCTGAGCACGGCCACCTGTGTGCGCCCAACACCATGCAGATCGAGGGTTTCGGCGTCGGCCTGTGGCTGGCCAACCAGCGCGCTGCGGGCCCCGAACTCGCCCCCGAACGCGCCGGAGCCCTCCATGCCCTCGACCCGTGGTGGAATCCGCCGTGGAACCTGTGGTGGCAGCGCATCTACTACCGCGCGCACGCACGCGTCCGGGCAGGACACCCGATGGTTCCCGAACACGGATTCCCCGGCACCACGGAAAACCTCGGAACATGGCTCTACGAGCAGTGCACCGGCTACAGCGGCCTCCACCCAGGGCAGCAAAGGCTCCTCACCGACCTCGGCATCACGCCTGAACGAGCGCGCGCCGCACAGCCCCGGCGCCGCGATCTCAACGCAGCCCGGCAAGCCGCCCTGGCCCACGCCCGCGCCTACGGCAACGAACACGGCCACCTGTGTGCCCCTACCTCCGCGCAGCACGACGGCTTCGCCATCGGCAAATGGCTACACAACCAGCGGGTCAAGGCACGACACGAACAACTCGACCCTGCACTGAACCAGGCACTGACCGACATCGACCCACGATGGAGCCCGCCCTGGCCAACCGACTGGCAGCGCGAGCATCACACCGCCCACGCCGCCGTCGCCGCGGGCACCCCGCTCGATCCCCACGCCGGATTCCGCAACTTCGACGACCGCACCGGACAGTGGCTGTACACACAGTGCGCCAACTACCGGAAGCTGCGCCCAGGGCAGCAGCACCTGCTCGCCGGCCTCGGCCTCACCGCACCCGTCGCCGCAACCGCCGTGCCCAACCCGGCCACCGAGCGCCCGGCCATGGAGACCGGCCTGCACCACGCCAGGGCATGGGCAGCCGAGCACGGAAACCTGGATCTTCCCATCGCCGCCGCCCGGCACGGCGGGTTTCCCCTCGGCCGCTGGCTGGCCGGACAACGGCACCAGGCCGACCTCCACCGCGACCGCTTCGGCACTCCCTGGCCGCACGAGGAACGCCTCGCCCGCATCGACCCCTACTGGAACCCGCCCTGGGGCATGACCTGGCAACGCCGCTACCAAGCCGCCCGCGCACAGCTCACCCCCGGCCACGACCTCGCCCCCGAACAGGGCTTCCCCGGCACACCGGACTGGACCGGGCAGTGGCTGTACGAACAAAGCACCCACTACGACGAACTCCACCCCCGCCAGCAGCAACTACTCACCGGCCTCGGCCTCACCGCCGAAGGCGCCCGAACCGCCCTTCCCCGCCGCACCGCCCGGGCCGCGGCCTTCGCCACAGCACTGGTCCACGCCACCGCATGGGCTGACCAGCACGGACACCTCTGTACGCCCAGGAACACCAGCCACGACGACTACCCACTGGGCAACTGGCTCGCCCACCAACGCAAACGCGCCAACCGCGGACAGCTGCCCGACCACCGCGCACAGGCCCTCGCCGCCCTCGACCCCTGGTGGAACCCACCCTGGACCATGCGCTGGCAACAGGCCCTGCACACCACCCGCACCCACACCGCCGGCCGGCCACTGGGCACCACCGCCGACCTCGACGCCCTGCCCACAGCCACCGCGAAATGGCTGTTCACCCAGTGCTCCACCTACGACAGCCTCCACCCCGGACAGCACCACCTCCTGACCGGTATCGGCCTCACCGCCGAACACGCCCG
>NZ_JACEGK010000724.1:0-2987 GCF_056859195.1 Streptomyces sp. NH27 | reverse complement strand
CGCCCGAGCCGAGCACCCCGACGACCGGATACCGCCCGATCAGCCGCGGGTCCCGCTCCTCAAGCGTGCCGGCGCCACTGCCACCGAGGTCGATACCTGTCTCCCAGCCCCCGTCCATACCGGAAGGCTACCCAAGTCCCTCTCGCCCGTTCACTGTTCGCCCGTTCACTGTTCGCCCGCGACCGCCTCACCCGCCGATGGGCTCGCCCGGGCAGTTCCCGTCGAGCCAGATCACTGTCCCGGTCGGGTCGTTGAGTACGGCCGCCGCGCCCGCGCCGATCGCGGCGGTACAGCGCTCGGCGGTGAACGAGGCGGCGCCGTACGTCGAGGACATGCCAAGCCCCTCGCCGCGGAACGACGCTCCCGACCAGTCGACCGAGGTGACGTTCTGCGTCGGTTCGGCCAACTCCGCGCCCACGACCAGGAACTGCTGGGGCAGGTGGCTCCCGGTGGCGGTCGCGAGAGGGTCGACGAGGTCGTTGCCCGCCAGACCATGCGGCGGTTGGGCGCGCGTGGCCTGGTCGAGCGTGCCCGCCATCAGACGCGGACGCGGTGGTGCGGTGGCCCTGCCCGCCGAGGGGCGTACGACCGCCGTCGGCTCGGCCGGCACCGCCGGCCCTGTCGCAGCCTCCCCGTACCGGCAAGGTGCCGTTTGACGTGCGCGGGAAGCCCGTGCATGATTCCACTACTTGATTAGTGGAATGGGGGGTACGGTGGCGATGTTCGCCTTCCGGATCGACCGGCAAAGCGGGGTCGCCAGCTACCTGCAGATCGTCCAGCAGGTCCAGCAGGCTCTGCGGTTGGGCCTTCTCGAACCGGGCGACCGGCTGCCCACCGCTCGCGCGGTGGTCGAGGCGACCGCGCTCAACCCCAACACCGTTCTCAAGGCGTACCGCGAACTTGAATCCCAAGGTCTGGTCGAGACTCGGCGCAGGCACGGGACATTCGTGGTGGGCACGCTCGGCGCTTTCGGCGCCGACTCACCCTGGCGGGCCGAACTCGCCGAGGTGGCCACGCGCGCCCAAACGGCCGGACTGGAACGCGACGACCTCGCCGCGCTGTTCGCCGCCGTACTCGATGATCTCTACCCGACGAAGGATCCCGGTCTTGTTCCCCACCAGCAGCGCTGACGCGGCGCTCACCTCGCGCGGCGTCAGCAAGAGATATCGCCGCAGAGGGCCGGACGCGCTCGGCGGCTGCACCTTCAGTATCCCGGCCGGCGCCGTCTGCGCCCTGGTCGGACCCAACGGCGCGGGCAAGTCGACCCTGCTGGAGATCGCGGCAGGCTTCGAGCAGCCGAGCGCGGGCACCGTCGAGATCTTCGGGAAGCCGGCCCGGGCCGGCCATCCGCGGGTCTCCTACATGGCCCAGGACCGGCCGCTGTACCCACGGTTCACCGCCGCGGACACCCTGCGCTTCGGCGCGCTCGCCAACCGCGCCAACTGGGACCGCGAGCTGGCCGAGCGGGTCGCCGACCTGGCGCGCTACGACCGCGACGACCGGATACGGGACCTGTCCGGCGGCGCGCGCGCCCGGATCGCGCTGGCCGTCGCCCTCGGCAAGCGCGCCGACCTGCTGCTGCTGGACGAGCCGATGGCGGAGGTGGACGTGCTCTCCCGCCGGGAGCTGATGGGCCTGCTGCTGGCCCACGCCGCCGAGACGGGCGGCACCGTGGTGATGTCCTCGCACATCATCTCCGACCTCGCCGACACCTGCGACCACCTGCTGCTGCTCGACCGCGGCCGGGCCCGCCTCTGCGGCGACATCGACGACCTCACCGCGTCCCACGCGATGGTCACCTACTCCGGGGGCGCCGATCGGCTCGCCGGCCACACCGTCGTTGAGTCCCGCCCGGCCGGCCGCGGCACCAGCGCGCTGATCCGCCCGGGAGCCGCGATCCCCGCCGACTGGCAGGTCCGGCAGCCCACGCTGGAGGAACTGGTGCTGGCCCACCTCGCCGCCCCGGACGCCCCCGACCTCGTACTCGCCCAGCAGCCCCACCCCGAGGAGTCCGCCGCGTGAGCGCCGCCACCGACACCGTGACGATGACCAAGTCCCGCCCCCGTGGGGAGCGGTGGCCGCTCACCCGGATCGTCGCGCGCCAGATGTGGCCCGTGGCCGCCCTGCTCCTGCTGGTCGCGCTGCGCATCGGCGCCTACCTGGTGTTCCACTACTTCGGCTGGTCCCACGCCGTGGACCTGCGCGCACGCATCGGCAAGCAGGAGTACGACTTCGGGCGGCACCCGGGCGACGCGCACGTCCGGACCGCCCAACTGCTCCAGGACGGCGCGCGCCTCGCCTTCCAGCCGGCCCTGTACGCCGCGGCGCTCACCGGTGTGCTCACCGGCCGCGAGTGGCAGTCCCGCCGGGTCGCCCTCACCCTCGCGCAGTCCGTCTCCGCGCGGCGCTGGTTCGCCGCCCGCTGGGCCGGGCTGGCCGCGGTGGTCCTGGTCCTGGTCCTGCCGCTGGTGGTGCTGTACCGGCACAGCGCCGTGCACGCCGTCCACCTCGACCTGCTGACCCACGGAATCGACCGGCACACCGCCTACTTCACCATCGGCCCGGTCACCGTCGCCTACGTGCTGCTCGGCGTCGCCGCCGGCGCCCTGACCGGAACCGTCCTGCGCCGCACCGTGCCCGCGCTGATCGCCGCACCCGCGCTGACCTGGCTGCTGACCGCCCTGCTGGTGCGCTCGCGGGTGGCGCTGCTGATCGACTTCCCGGCCTGGTCGCGGGTCAGCGGATGGCACGCCGGCGGTGTGCTCGGCCTGCAGTTCTACGACGTGCTCCCGCAGGACACCTTCCTCGTCGACTCCCTGAAGCCGGGCGACTACTGGCCCTACCAGATCGCCCAGAGCGCGGTCGTGCTCGCGGTGGCGGCTCTGCTGACCTGGGCCGCGCTGCGCGTCCTGCGCCGCCGTACCACCGGCTCCTGACCCGGCGGGCCGTGGCCCGGCCCCGCCCCCCGGCCCTGCCGCCAGCCCTGC
>NZ_JACEGK010000723.1:0-2987 GCF_056859195.1 Streptomyces sp. NH27 | reverse complement strand
CCCGAACCCGCCGCTCCCGAACCCGCCGCCCCGGGCCCGGCCGCCGACGGCCTCAGCGCGGAGCTGCGCCGCACCCTGCGCGCCTGGCAGCCGCCCGGCGCGGTCTTCGCCGAGGTCACCGCCGGCTCCGCGACCACCAACCTCAACCTGCACGGGCGCCTCACCGACTACGAGATCGTCTGCCCGGGCGAGCGCAGTACCGGGTCCGCCGGAGCGCGGATCGACCTGGACGACCTGTACGCCGAGCACGACGAGGCCACCGACCGGCTGGTGCTGCGCTCGCGCCGGCTCGGCCGCGAGGTCGTGCCGCTCTACCTCGGCTACCTGGTGCCCATGGTGCTGCCCGAAGTGCCGCGCACGCTGCTGCTCTTCTCGCCCACCTCCCGCGCCCGGCCCGACCTGTGGCGCGGTGTTCCGGAGGGCCCGGCGGTCGACGGAGTCACCGCCCGGCCCCGGGTGCGCTATCGCGGTCTCGTCCTGCACCGGCGCGCCTGGACCGCGGCGCCGGGTGCGCTGCCGGTGCGCGAGCCGGGTGCGGGCGAAGCCGCGTACTACCTCGCGTGGCAGCGCTGGCGGCGCCGACACGGCCTGCCGGCAAGGGTGTTCGCGACGGTGCGGGAGGAACTCCCCGACGGCGGTGGGCCCGTAGCGGCCTTCGGCGCCGGCGCCAAACCCGGTTACGTGGACTTCGACAGCCCGCTGTCCCTGATCGCCCTCGAAGCACTCACCGGCGGCGGGCGGGCCGGCACGGTCTTCGAGGAGATGCTGCCCGGGGCGGACGAACTGCACGTCCGTTCCGCACGCGGCCGCCATGTCGCCGAACTGGCCGTGGAGATCGTCCCTCGTACGGCGGCGACCACAGCGGCACCGGCAACGCCACCGGCACCGGCAGCCGCACCCGACCCGCACGGAAGGCAGGGCACGCGCGTATGACGACGATCCCGCACGGCGGCAGCACCGACCCCGGCCCCGGCACTCCCGCGGAAGCCGGACCCGCCGGCCCACGCGGGGACTGGCAGGCGTACCACGTCTTCTACGCCGCCAGCACCCGCCCCTTCCTGCTCCAGTGCGCCCGGCCGCTGGTCGCCGAACTCACCCGCGACGGCCTGCTGTCGGGCTGGTTCTTCATCAACTACTGGCTGGAGGGACCGCACATCCGGCTGCGGCTGCGCCCCTCCTCGCCGCAGGCCGGGCCCGAGGTCGCCGCCCGCGCCGCCGCGGCCGTCGAGGACTTCCTCAAGCGGCGGCCCGCCCTGTACGAGGTCAAGGACGGCTTCCTCGCCGAGCTGTACAACACCCTCTTCGAGCTGGAGTACCCCGGCGGCGAACGGGACCGCTTCACCGACGCGGCCGGCCGGATGCGGCTGCGCCCCAACAACTCCTTCGCCGCCGAGCCCTACGAGCCCGAGTACGGGAAGTACGGCGGCCCGGCCGGGGTCGAACTGGCCGAGTGGCACTTCGAGCGCTCCAGCGAGCTGGTGGTCGACGCGGCGGCCACCATGAACCTGCACGTGCGGACCGTACTGCTGGGCACGGCCGCGCAGTTGATGATGACCATGGCCGGCTGCCTGCTGCCCGGCGAGACCGCACTGCTCACCTTCCTCGACCGCTACCACGAGTTCTGGAACTCCGCCTTCACCGGCACCAACTTCACCGCCCGCGACGGCTACGACCGGGCCTACCAGGCGATGGGTACCACGCTGCCCCGCCGCTTCCAGGAGATCCGGCAGGCCACCGCGCGGCCCGCGCTCGGCCGACTGCCCGGCTTCCTTCGCGGCTGGGCCGAGCACGGCCTCGAACTGCGCGAGCGCGTCTCGGCGTTGGCCCGCTCCGGCGACCTGGTCTTCCGCTCCTGGGACGGCAGCCGGGACCTGCCGGTGGACGACCCCGAGCAGGCCCTGCCGATGCTCGCCTCGCCCTACCTGCACATGACGAACAACCGGCTGTCGGTCAGCGTCCGCGACGAGGCGTACCTCTCCTACGTGCTCGGCCGCGCGCTTCGCGAGCCCCGCCCCGCGGTGGCCCCGTGACGACCGTCGGCGGCTTCCTCGAGATGCGGCCCGCCGTGCGCGCCGAGGTGACGGTCGGGCCGGCCCTCACCCGCGGCCCCAAGGTGGTCCACCTCGTCAAGGACCCGCTGACCGGGGCACGGTTCGAGATCGGCGGGAAGGAACGGTTCCTGATCGTCCGGCTGGACGGTTCGCGGTCGCTCACCGAGATCGGGGCGGAGTACGCCGCCGCGTTCGGCACGCGGTTGGGCGAGGCGCAGTGGACGCAGATCCTGCGGATGCTGTCGGTCCGGGGCCTGTTGGCCGCCGCCCGGCCGCCGCAACGCCCGGCGGGCCCGGCGGCAGAACCGGCGGCGGCGTCCGACACCGTTCCACGTCAGGGGAGTTGGCTCGGCGGCCGGACGCGGCTGGTGGCGGACGCCGGAGCGACGATGGACCGGCTGCACCGGGCGACGGAGTTCGCGCGCCGGCCGGCGGTGCTGGGCCCGCTGCTCGCGCTGTGCGCGGCGCTGCTGGTCGCGGAGGGCGTTCGCTACGGTCAACTGGCCGACCAGACCGGGCGTTTGTTCCGGCAACCGGTGGCGCTGGCGGCCGTCGGCTGTGTGCTGTGGCTGAGCCTCGCACTGCACGAACTGGCGCACGGGCTGGTGGCCCGGGCGTACGGGCTGAAGGTGGCCGAGATCGGCCTGCGGCGCCGCGCGGGCTTCATGACGTACCTGTACTGCGAGATCGAGGACGTGCAGTTCCTCGGCAGGCGCGGGCCGCAGGTCGCCGTGGCGATGGCCGGGGTGGTGGCGAACCTGCTGTTCCTGCTGCCGTTCTGGGTGGTCTGGGCGCTGCTGCCGGGCGACGCCCAGGCGGTGCCCTTCTTCGGCGGACTGCTGCTGCTCGGTACCGCCATGGGACTGCTCAACCTCGTGCCGCTGCCGCCGCTGGACGGCTACAAGGCGCTCGGCTACGCGCTGGGCACCCTGCGGC